>JARFQX010000743.1 GCA_029287555.1 Rubripirellula sp.
GCATTCTCTTTGATACTTTGGGCTTGAAGCCTCAAATTAGATGCTCCTCATCGACGTCTCTTCTGGTTTCTGATTGTCAAAGGTCACCGCACCTTTAGTTATCTGCCAACATTCGCAGTAATGTTTCATCCCGATTGGAGAGCGGCAGAGGTCGCGTGGCTCAAACGACTTGCAGATCACCTTGAATCCAGCAAATTCGGATGACAGTACAACCAGGACTTGGGCGTTATTCATTTTAACTCCTCTAAAGGCCAGCTTGTCCCTGAATTGGCAGAGCCTCGGCCCTGCGAGAGCAGCCGACCTGAGGTAGATTACTTCCTGAAGCGTAATCCTGGGTATCGCGATGGTGATGAGCTTGTTTGCGTGTGCGAGCTTGCTGAGTCTAATCTCCGTCCGATCGCTCGACGAGTTTTCCGGCGTGGAACAGCAAGTTGAGCGGCTGGGCTGATATCATGAGCGCCGCTGCCGGACCCGCTGCCGATCTACAAAAGGCACTCCGGTCTCCCCGCGAAACTCAGCTGAGGCTATTGAGATGCATTATTACGCAGAACGCGCATACGTCCTTCGGGCTCAAGCATGATTTTGCCACCCTGGAGACATTTGAGGACTACACAAACAGGATACCGATTAGATCTTATGAAGAGTTTGAGCCCTGGATCACACGCGTCGCTGGCGGCGAGCCTAATGTCCTGACGCGCGATCCCATCGTTGCTTTTGAGCAGACTGGTGGTAGTACTTCAGGCCGAAAGCTTGTGCCTTACACAGAGGCTCAGTTGAAATCGTTCGGTGCGTCAGTCCTGCCGTGGCTCGAAAGTCTTTTGGCACGACGTCCAGCCATTCGAAGTGGAAAAGCCTACGTTGCTGTCAGCCCCAAAATTCGAATGCCAGCTAGGACCAGTGGTGGGGTCCAGATCGGTCTGCCCTCCGAAGGCGCTTACCTTGGCCAAGAAATCGCGCCGGCCTTTGGACAGATCCTCGTAAACGGCTTGGCCGCGGGGCGTGCAGAAGACCTTCGGGAATGGCAACTTGAAACTCTTTGCGACCTCGTTCTTGCAGACAACCTTTCGTTCGTGTCCGTGTGGAGCCCAACGTTTGTCACAAGGCTGGTCGACATTCTTGTAAATGAAGCCGATGCGGTCATGGAAAAACTCGGTAAGGCGGCAAGGGCGAGAAAGAGATTTGCGAGCGCCTTGGCCGGTGGGAGCCTTCGAACCGAGGTACTGTGGCCCAATCTTGATACTATCAGCTGTTGGACAGACGGACCGTCAAAGTTCTACTCAAAAGAGCTCGCTCGTCGATTTCCACACGTGCATTTCGAGTCGAAAGGACTACTCGCAACCGAGAGCCCAATCACTATTCCACTAGGGTTCGCCAAGGGCAATGTTCCGGCGCTCAGTTCCGTTTTTCTGGAGTTCATTGACCCTAGTGGCCGGTCGCACCTTGCAAACGACGTCAATGAGGGCATCGATTATCGCATTGTTCTAACGACGTGGGGCGGCCTCTACCGCTATGACATAGGCGACATCGTTCGCTGCAATGGCCACAAGCTCGGTGTTCCACTATTCACCTTCGTTGGTCGAGCAGGATTGGTAAGCGACCTTGTCGGAGAAAAGCTGACCGATGAGTTTGTTTCGCGCGTCCTGGCCGATCTTCCTTGCGCCACTATGTTGGTTGCGCGCAACGGCGATGTACCGTTTTACGAACTCTGGGTGGATGGCGACTTGCCGGTAGGAAGTGCCGCCATCGAAGCTCGGCTCCGTGCCAATCCTCAATATTCCCATGCTCGTGATCTGGGTCAGCTAGGCGCCATGGCCGTCGTCTCAACTTCCGGCTTCGTACATACACTCCACCAGCAACAAGTCAAAGAAGGCAGGCGCCTCGGTGATCTGAAGGCGCAAGCTCTTCTGCCGTTGCCGGGACAAGCACGCCAGCCGATGGCTGTCAGCGCGACACAAAATCTCCGTTCGCAGTTGCCCTTGGAGGCGTAGCATGAAGATCGCTCTAATCTCTCCGAAAGGTCCACTTTACCGCCACCGAGGCGGTATCTTCCGCAAATCTCTTAGGTATCAGCCATTGACGCTGACCACGCTTGCGGCGTTGGCTCCCGCTGAACTGTCAATCGAATTCGAGCTTTATGACGAGGGCATCGAAGATGTTCCGCCAGAATTGGAGGCTGATTTAGTCGGGATGACGGTCATCACAGGTTGTGCACCACGAGCATATGAACTTTCGAGAATGTATCGGTCGAGCGGCAAAACAGTTGTACTCGGCGGACCGCACGTGACGCTAATGCCTGAGGAAGCTGCGCGGCACGCCGATGCCATCTGCGTGGGTTATGCGGAGGAAAGCTGGCCCCAACTACTCCGAGATTTTGCGTCTGGGGAAATGAAATCTTGGTATTCTCAGGTTGATAACTTCGAACTCACCAATTTGCCATTTGCGAGACGGGAGCTTTTCGACGAGCGAAGCTTTTTGACGCAAGCTGTATTTGAGGCAACTCGAGCATGTGCCCATGCGTGTGAGTTCTGTGTATCGCCGTCCGCATGGGGCCGAAAGCAATTCCAGAAACCTGTGGCGCATGTCGTCGAGGACATTCGGCAATTTGGCAAAAACAGGATCATCTTTGTCGACTTGAACCTTGTCTCGGACTGTAGCTATGCGATGGAGCTCTTTACTGCGCTTATCCCATTGAATGTGAGTTGGTTCGGCCTCGCAACAAGCCTTATTGGACGCGATGCCGAAATGATGGAGTTGATGGCGCGGAGCGGCTGCAAGGGACTGCTCATCGGGTTCGAAAGCCTGTTAGACGAGGGTCTTGGCAGTATCCGGAAAAAGTTCAATCAACCATCGGTCTACAGAAAGCTCATCGATGACTTGCACACGCTCGGCATCAGCATACAGGGCTGTTTTGTCTTTGGTAATGATCACGATACCGTTGATGTCTTTGAGAAGACAGTACAATTCGTGGTCGACTCCGCGATTGACCTGCCGCGCTTTGCCATTCTGACACCTTTTCCAGGAACACCATTGTACCGGCGACTCGACAGTGCTGGTCGGATCATCACGCGGAATTGGGAGTTGTATGATGGACAGCACGTGGTCTTTTCTCCAGAACGCATGTCAGTCGATGAACTGGTCCGTGGCCACGAACAAGCATGGCGTTCGGCCTATTCGATGAACTCGATATTCCGCAGGCTTTCCCATTCTCGGACTCAACTTCCGATCGCGATTACGGCAAATCTTGGCTACCGCTTCTACGCCAGAAATCTCGACAAATTCTATAACTGTGACTGGCCCCTCGGGACCAGGAAGGTGGCGTGATGGATCTTACTCTTGTTCATCCAGCAATGGGACGAAAGCCGAACCAAGACTACATCCGTAGCTGGCAAATGGAGTCGCTTCCAATCGCTGCTCTCGCCGGTCTGACGCCGAAAGACGTATCGATCTCGTTTTATGACGACCGACTTGAAGAAATCGACTTCGAGAAACCTGCCGATCTCGTTGCCATTCCTGTTGAGACATACACGGCAAAGCGCGCGTATCAGATCGCGTCTGAATTTCGTAGACGAAAGGTCCCTGTGGTGATGGGCGGATTCCATGCGACTTTGCTGCCGGATGAGGTGCGGCAGTATGCTGAAGCCATTGTGGTTGGCGAAGCAGAAGGTCTTTGGCCCGAGGTCATTGATGATGCTCGGCACGGAGTGCTCAAGCAGGAATACCGCGCTCAATCCATGCCTGACCTGCGAACAGTTCGCTATGACCGAAGCGTGTTTGCGGGCCGACGCTACCTTCCACTCGGCCTTATTGAAACAAGTCGGGGTTGCAAGTTCCCGTGCGAGTTCTGTGCCATTCAGCGGTTCTTCCAACGTACAACTCGCCATCGTCCTGTTGACGAAATCGTGTCTGAACTTTCGTCGCTTAGATCACGTCGGTTGTTTTTCTTTGTCGATGACAACTTTGCTGCCGACATCGATTTTGCTCGAGAGCTCGCGGAAGCAATGCGCCCGCTTGGCATAAGTTGGGTAACCCAAATGAGCGTCAACGCCGCGCACGACGAAGACCTCCTTGCGCTTTTGGCGGCAAGTGGATGCAAGGGTGTCCTGATTGGTTTCGAAAGCCTGGATGCCCTGGTTCTGCGATCCATGAAAAAGACTTTCAATACCATGAAGACTGGTTTTGACGGTGCCCTAGCCAATCTTAGACGGCACGGCATAAGAGTCTATGGAAGCTTCATCTTTGGTTATGACAGCCAAAACAGCGGTGCTTTCGAGCAGGCGGCAATCTACGCTATCAGCATTGATTTTTATCTTGCTGCGTTCAACCATCTAACGCCGTTTCCTGGCACGCCGCTTTACGATCGATTGGCCTCTGAGGGACGGCTAAAGTTCGAAAAATGGTGGTTGGATGAGCGGTATTCGTTCAACGAAGTTT
>JARFQX010000748.1 GCA_029287555.1 Rubripirellula sp.
CTTCGGCCTCAGCGTGAAGATCGCCGATCGTTGCAAGAACTTCTTTGCGATGGGCCTTGTCTACTGGCTGTTCGGTCGCTCGCTTGATCCCACGCGGCGCTTCATTGAGGACAAATTTGGGAAGAAGCCGGAAGTCGCGGCAGCCAACGAAGCGGCGCTGAGAGCGGGTTGGGCCTTCGGTGAGACGACCGAGGCTTTCGGCGAGAGCTACCAGGTCACCGCGGCCGAGTTAGAACCGGGGACCTACCGCAACATCATGGGCAACCAAGCGCTGGCATGGGGACTGATTACCGCCTCGAAGTTAAGCGGCAAGGATCTTTTCTATGGAACGTATCCCATCACACCCGCCAGTGACATTCTTCATGAGTTGACAAAATACAAAAACTTCGGGGTCAAGACGTTCCAAGCCGAAGACGAAATTGCAGCGGTGTGTTCGGCGATCGGCGCTGCATTTGGGGGCTGCATGGGAGTGACGGCCAGCAGCGGTCCGGGGATCGCCTTGAAGGCCGAGGGGATGGGTTTGGGCCTGATTCTTGAGCTCCCCATGATCATCGTCAACGTTCAACGGGGAGGTCCCAGCACCGGGCTGCCCACCAAGACCGAGCAGAGCGATTTGCTGCAGGCGATGTTTGCCCGCAACGGTGAGTCGCCGCTGCCAATTCTGGCGCCCCGCTCCCCGGCCGATTGTTTCGACACGGCGATCGAAGCTTGGCGAATCGCTACCGAGTCGATGGTGCCCGTGATCATCTTGTCGGATGGTTACATCGCCAACGGAAGTGAACCGTGGAAGATCGTCGACTTTGATTCGCTACCGAAAATCCAGGTCAACCATCCCGAGGGCGCCGACGACAACGAACCATTCCTGCCATACGCCCGCGACGAGTACCTCGCACGCCCCTGGGCGATTCCTGGTACGCCCGGCTTGATGCACCGTGTCGGCGGATTGGAAAAGGAGTACGGCACGGGCAACGTCAGTTACGATCCGGACAATCACCAACGGATGACCGATACACGGGCGGCCAAGGTGGCCAAGGTCGCCCAGCGGATTCCCCCGCAGGAGATTTACGGGGAGTCGACCGGTGACTTGCTCGTCGTTTCGTGGGGCGGAACCTACGGGGCTTGCCACACCGCGGTCACCCGCTGCCAGGAAGCTGGCCACAAGATCAGCCATGCTCACCTACGTCACTTGAACCCGTTCCCCGCCAACCTTGGCGACTTATTGCGGTCATTCAAGAAAGTGGTGGTGGCCGAACTCAACATGGGACAGTTGCGTTCCCTGCTCCGCGCGAACTACCTCGTTGATTGCCAGGGAATCAACAAAGTCCAAGGCAAGCCGTTCACGGTATCGGAATTGACCGAGGCGATGGAAAGGGAGTTGCCCGTCAAGAAGGCGACCGTCCGCCAAACCAGCAAAGCTGGTTGAGTGGATCGAACCGTCCGACGAAGCTTGAAGCCAAGATCAAAGAATATCAATCCGATGAATCTGCCAGTCCTAAAAGCCTCCGATTTTGCTTCCGACCAAGACGTTCGCTGGTGCCCCGGGTGCGGCGACTACTCGATCCTCGCCCAGATGAAGAAGGTCCTGCCAGACCTAGGCGTGCCGCGTGAGAAGATCGTCTTCATCAGTGGAATCGGTTGCAGCAGCCGATTTCCCTACTACATGAACACGTATGGAATGCACAGCATTCACGGGCGTGCTCCCGCGTTCGCGACGGGGCTCAAGTCGACACGTCCTGACTTGATGGTCTGGGTGATTACCGGCGATGGTGATGCCCTTTCAATCGGTGGCAATCACTTCATTCACGCGCTGCGCCGCAACCTCGACATTAACATTGTCCTGTTTAACAACCGGATCTACGGATTGACCAAAGGTCAGTACAGCCCGACGAGCGTCGAAGGCCAAGTCACCAAGAGCACGCCGATGGGCTCGATCGATCATCCACTGAATCCTTTGTCGGTTGCCCTTGCCGCCGAAGCGACGTTCGTTGCCCGAAGCATCGACGCCCACGTCAAACACCTCGGCTATACGCTCCAGCGAGCTGCGGAGCATAAGGGCGCATCGTTGGTCGAGGTCTACCAGAATTGCAATGTGTTCAACGACGGTGCGATGGCTTACGCCCAGGAACGAAAGCAACGGGCCCAAAACGTGGTCGAATTGGAACATGGCAAGCCACTCGTGTTCGCCGATGGAAAGAAAGGCGTCCGCTTGGTCGGTACACGGCTTGAAATCGTCAACACGGACGAAGTCCCCGTCGACGATCTGCTGATTCACGACGAAACCGAGCCGAACCCTTCGATCCACATGATGCTTGCTCGGATGACCTATCCTTCGATGCCCGAACCGATCGGTGTGTTGCGGGCAGTCGGAGGGGTCTCGACTTACGACGATCGAATCAATGCCCAAGTGCATCAAGCCAAGGAAATGAAAGGAGAGGGCAGCTTGGACGGGCTCTTCCGTTCCGGGGACACGTGGGAGGTCGGGGCACCGACTTCGTGATCCGACCCGCTGGGATGCTGCTGGCCCGAAGGCTGAAACAGCCCACACCCGCGCCGTCGCCCGCCGGGTCGCACCGCTTTCTTCAAAAATTCTTGGCACGGCCTCGAGCCCAAAGTTCGCCAGCAACGACGAAATTGAGCAGTGCGGGCCCGTCTCGGGTGCATTGCTTCCTCCGTCCCTTCAGCACCCTTGGTATGGCTGCCGACCGGGTTGATCTCGCTCTGATTGCCGATAGACCGTAACTTACTGGTCTCGTTTTCTTTCCTGACTCGCAAAGACCGAGGATTCTCAATGCCCCGCGGAAGAACGTACTGTGACGCATCCCAAGCCATCGGCGAAACGCCGATGATCGAGATCAATCGTCTGGGGCCTGAAGGCGGTGCCACTATCTTCGCTAAGTGTGAGTTCTTCCAACCGCTCAACAGCGTGAAGGACCGCATCGGTGTGGCCATAATCGAGGCTGGCGAGCGTGATGGAAAAATCACCAAAGAGACGCACGTGATCGAACCGACCAGTGGAAACACCGGCATCGCTTTGGCGTTCGTCTGCGCCGCCAAAGGCTACAAACTCACTCTCACGATGCCCGAGTCGATGTCGGTTGAGCGTCGAGCCCTGCTGCGGGCCATGGGTGCCAATCTGGTTCTGACGCCCGCGGGAGAGGGAATGAAAGGCGCGATCAATCGCGCTCACGAGTTGGTGCAGAGCACCGCCAATGCCTTCATGCCCCAACAGTTCGAGAACCCTGCCAACCCGGCGATTCACGAGTCGACCACGGGTCCGGAAATCTGGGAGGACAGCGGCCACAACATTGACGCGATCGTGGCCGGCGTTGGAACGGGAGGCACGATCACCGGAGTCACCCGATTCATGAAGAAGCAAAACCCTAACTTCAAAGCCATCGCGGTCGAACCGAAACACTCGCCGGTGATCAGCGGCGGCGAGCCGGGCAAGCATCGCATCCAAGGGATCGGCGCCGGCTTCATTCCCAAGAACCTGGACACGTCGGTGATCGACGACGTGGTTCAAGTCGATGATGAGGACGCGTTCGAATGGGGACGAAAACTCGCCAGGGAAGAGGGAATCGTCGGCGGGATCAGCAGTGGAGCAAACATGTGGGCCGCCGCTCAAGTCGCAGCCCGTCCCGAGATGAAGGGCAAGCGGATTGTCACGATCATGTGCAGCCTCGGCGAACGCTACCTCAGCACGCCCCTTTTCGGCGATCTGGGGCTGTAGTAAACCCACGTGATTGTGTGGAACCGAGCGGACTTTCTCTGCTCGTGGTCACCTATTTCACACGACGGAGATACGCCGAAGTGGTGAATCGAATGCACCAGGCAACATCGCCTGGTGCGTCGGCGAATCGATTCGCCAGAGCCTGAATCTGCTCGCGTTGACGCGGATTGGCTAGCAGTTCTAGCTTTCGTGCCGCGTGCAAGATCGTTGTTTCGTTGCTGCCGGCGGTGATCTCCAGCAGCGTGTCGAACGCGGCTTGATCACCGAGGTGCTGATCACCGAGGTGCTGGTCACCGAGGTGCTGGGCCATCGCTCCCGCCGCCTCGATCCGCACCGCCTCGGAAGGGTCACTGAAGAGCTCGCGCAGGCGGTTTGCCAAGCCGCTGGGTAGAGAAGCACTCGCCGAGCAGGCAACCGCCGCCCAGTACCGGACGCAGGGATCTTGGTCC
>JARFQX010000793.1 GCA_029287555.1 Rubripirellula sp.
TCAGGAGCCACGTTCCGGATCCGATGCGGAATGCCGGGGCCGTAAGCGAACAGTGATCCGATCTTCAGCTCGCTTTCTTTTCCATCCATGGTCAGCACGCCCCGTCCCTCACTGACCCACTCGATGGCGTAGTACGGAAAATCGACGCGCTGCACCACGTAATCATCATTCATCCGCTCGACCCCTCCACAGACCAAAGACAGCGGATGTTTCTCGGACGGTTTCAGATTGAAGTAGAACCGCCTCGCATCGTGCGTTTGGCGGGAAACGAAGTCGGGCTCGCCTGCCATTGACTCAGGTTAAGAAAAGACATGCTAGGTTCAGGTTGGCTATGGGGAAACGCATCCCCAAGCCCACAATGGTAGACGAAAACAATACGCAAGGCGAATCTAATGCAACTCGAAAAACTTACTCTTGGCGTGGGCGACCGCTTTGCCTACCAGGCGGCAGCGCAATTACGCGCATTTCAGAAGGCGGCTGCTCAGGGCGTGGACGTGGTCCCGGTCTGGAATAAGTCGAATCGTGAGCACCAGTTCGTGGGTTCGAAGCCAGCCAGTGTCAAGGCAGCGGCCCAGAGTGCCGTCGCAGAACTGGGGTGGAACAAGAGTTGGTACGTCGACGCGGACCACATTCAGCTTGCAGGACATCACAAAGATTCGGCAGCTCGCTAATGATCGACTTGCCGACGTGATCGTGGATGCGACCGGCAACCATCACAGCATGGTGCGTGCTTTCGAGTTCGCAGCGTTCGCGGGGCGCGTTGTCTACGTCGGGATCACACAGAGCGACTTACAGTTCCCACATGCTGTATTCTTTCATCGACGTGAACTGACATTGTTGGCCAGTCGCAACGCGATGCCAGGAGACTTTCGACGCATCGTTCACTACGGAATGGAGCAGGTAGGTTTGTCATTGGCCGAAGCCCAGTCTTACAACATCGTCGCCATGGTCATCTTCCTGTGCACCCGTTGGGTATGCACCGCGCTGCTGCGTTACTATAGTCCCGGGCGAATGCTGACGACGTTCGCTTGTGGCGCGTTTGCCTTCACGGCCGGTGCCATTTACTTGCCGGGCAATGTTGGCTTGATCAGTCTGGTGATGGTTTCCGCATGCATGTCATTAATGTTCCCGACGATCTATGGAATCTCGCTTCACTCGCTAACAAAAGAAGAATCCAAACTCGGTTCCGCATTTTTGATCATGGCGATTGTCGGTGGGGCCGTGTTGACCAAGTTTCAAGGCGAACTTTTTGATTCGTTCGGAGTCCGCGAATCGTTCTGGTTGCCCGCCGCGTGTTTTGTTCTGATCGCAGTTTACGGCATACGTACCTTCGCCAAGTTCGAACGCGACTCGCCTGCCCCTGCCTGAGCTGCTTCGTCTGCGACTGCAAAGCTTTCCAAGACACACTTCGAATCCGAAAATGAACATGAATCCTAGAACGCACCGTAAAGTCTCCCTCATCACGTTGGCCGCCGTATCGGTTTTCTTCTTTTGCGAAGCTCGATCCGTGCTCGCTGATGGTCCCACGGCTCCCCACCCGAAAGTCGCATCCGCATTAGCCGAGATCGAATCAGTGGCCAGCGAAGGCCCGTTCGATCCCACTTGGGATTCCCTCGAAAGCTATGAGATCCCGCAGTGGTACAAAGACGCGAAGTTTGGGATCTTCATCCACTGGGGCGTCTACAGCGTGCCAGCATATGGAAGCGAGTGGTATCCGCGACAGATGTACATTGATGCCAAACGCCGTGGCGACAATTTCTATGAGCACCACGCCAAGACCTACGGGCCTCAATCGGAGTTTGGCTACAAAGATTTCATTCCCAAGTTTAAGGCGGAAAACTTTGATCCAAATGAATGGGTCGAACTGTTCAAGCAGTCGGGGGCCAAGTATGTCGTGCCCGTTGCCGAACACCACGACGGATTTCCAATGTACGACTGCAGTTTCACCGAGTGGGACGCGACGGAGATGGGGCCGAAGCGAGACATCATCCAAGAGTTGCAAACGGCGGTTCGAAAGCGTGGAATGAAGTTCGGAGTGAGTAGTCACCGCGCGTTCAACTGGAAGTACTTTGTCCGGCGACCTGAATTCGACAACGCGGATCCCAAGTATGCGCGTTTGTACGGTCGCCCGATGCCGTTCATGTTCAAAGAAGACGCTGCCGATTACAAGAAGCGGTTTGAGCCCCAAGACAAGCAGTTCAAGGAAGACTGGCTCGCGCGCACTTGTGAATTGGTCGACAAGTACGATCCGGACCTCGTCTGGTTTGATTTTGGAATCACCAACAGCCAGGAAACGACCTTCGCGGAAAACCACTTCTCACCGTACCTCCAGCGGTTTGCTGCCTACTACTACAACTTCACCTCAAATCGCGAGCGCCCACTCGGAATCATCAATTACAAGTGGCAAGCCTTTCCAGAAGGTGCTGCCGTTCTCGATCTGGAGCGTTCCAAGATGGATGCGATTCGCACCCCGTTTTGGCAGACCGACACGGCCATCAGCAGCAGTTCTTGGGGCTATACGGAGAACCAGCAGTATAAAACCGCAGGCCGACTGGTCGATGATCTCATCGACATCGTTTCCAAGAACGGTTGTTTGCTTCTGAATGTCGGCCCCCGCGCCGATGGCACGATTCCAGAAAAAGATCGCGAGATCCTGCTCAGTATCGGAAACTGGCTGCGTATCAACGGCGAAGCGATTTACGGAACCACTCATTGGAAGATCTACGGCGAAGGTCCGACGAAGACGACGACCGGACACCTCGCCGAACATAAAGATCAACCATTCACTGCGCAGGATATACGCTTCACACAAAAGGGCGACACGCTCTACGCGATTCTGCTTGACTGGCCGGAATCGGGCCGCATCTCGATCAAATCGCTTGCTGATCATTCCGACCTCGCATCATTCGACGTTCGTACCGTCAAGCTGCTTGGATCGGAGGATGAGATCATTTGGCAACGCGATGATGAGGGCTTGCGCATCGATCTTCCCGCATCGCAACCCTGTGAGTTTGCTTATGTTTTGGAAATCAATTGAGATGCGAAGCGTTGATCTTCATCCCGTCTGTACACACAAAGTCTTGAAACGGATACGCAGTCTCTGCGTCCCTGTTGTCATCGCGGCCCATCTCTTGTTCGTGTCGATCGCCTGTGCACAACAACAAGGCTTTCCTTACAAGCTTCCGTCCACAGAACCGAATCGACCGCTAAGTGCGGCGATGAAACGGAATTACAGGAACAATCTTGCTCCGACGCCCGAACAGAATGAGTTGTATTCGCTGTTCAAATACACCGAACTGGAAGGCTTCGACTACAACGGTCATGACGGCACCGTCACGCGGCGTGATCCTTCCAAGGTCATCCTTCACGACGTACGCTACTACGTTTGGTACACCCGTCGGGCGACGGAAGTTCCTCCAGTTGGCCCCGACAATGCGACGGCGAAGATTCCGGCGCGCGATTGGGACCTGAGTGAAATCTGGTATGCGACTTCCAAGGATGGATTCCGATGGCAGGAACAAGGTGTCGCCGTCAAGCGTCCTCCTCGACCCAACGCGGGATGGCGAAGCGTTTCCACGCCAGACATTTTGGTTTGGAAAGGCAAATACTATCTGTACTACCAGGCTTTCAGCGTGCACCCGAGCTCCGCAGGCGATAATTGTCCTGTCTCTGTCGCCGTTTCTGAATCGCCGGACGGCCCGTGGCAAGCCGTCAATCAAGTCGTAATCCCAAATGGCGATCCAGACGAATGGGACGGATACTCGATCCACGATCCGTATCCGCTCGTGTACAAGGACCAGATTTACCTCTACTACAAATCCGACTGCAATGGAAAGGACGACATCATACGGATGCAGGGTGTTGCAATCGCCGACAACCCGCTTGGACCATTCGAGAAACACCCGCTCAACCCCGTGCTGAATTCCGGGCACGAAACGACTTTGTTTCCTTTCAAGCAAGGGATTGCGGCGTTAGTGATCAAAGACGGCAACGAGCATTTCACCGTGCAATACGCACCCGACGGAATCAACTTCGAAATCGCCGCAATCACTGAACTGATGCCAGTCGCCGCAGGCCCCTACGTTCCCGACGCGTTTGCCGGGACTGAGGACGGACGTGGCATCACTTGGGGTCTTTGCCACAACACGCACCTGCCAGGTCATTCGATCCTCATGCGATTCGATTGCGACCTCAGCCGCGACGTGCATTACCCAGAGATGAAGCGTCACCATGTCCGGTTGAAGCCGGAGCACTATTACCGACACGGACTGACATCCGATCGGCTAAGACAGTTGAAGACTGAAAACACTGATGTTTCAAGAGAAGAGTAAGTTAATGGTAGCCAAAATACGCGTCTTCATGACTGGAATGTCAAGGCCGGACCCTATGGTTGTTGCGATCGTTGCTTTGGCGATCGCATGTCTTGCGGTTCCGCTGTCCGCCTGCGAGACAGTCGTTCACCAGCAAGCCGGCGAAATCACTACAGATCAGTGGGATGTCCTCAATATTCAATTTCGAGCCGACGAACTTCCAGTGAATCCTGTAGATGTGAAGTTCTCTGCGATCTTTACCAGTGAAGAGGATGAGTCATTGTCCGTTGAGGGTTTTTACAACGGAAATAATGAGTATCTGATTCGCTTCACCCCGCCTTCCGCCGGCACCTGGAGCTATGTCACATCGTCTCCTCTCACGCCACTCGATCAACAGTCCGGGGAATTGACCGTGCAGCTCGCCGAGGGCGGCCGCAAGGGCGGCATCGAAATCAATTCCGAAAACCGGTTGAGTTTCTCCTACGCAAATGGCGAAAGCTATTTTCCGATCGCGTTCGAATCCGACTGGTTGTTCGCACTCGATGCCGCAAACGCAGCAGGTATTCCCAAAACACAGAAACTGGTCGATACGCTTGCCGAAAACGGTTTCAATCAGATTGTGATGAACGTCTATGCCCACGATGTCGATTGGCCGAAAGACGGCGAACTGGATCCAAGGTTCGACTATGGCAGTCCCAAGGTATTTCCGTTTCTGGGGAACAACAACGCGCCAGATTATCGCAGTCTGAACATCGAATATTTCAAGCGGCTCGACCGAGTCATTGAATACCTCGATCAGAAAGGCATCGTCGCGCACCTGATGATTTATGTCTGGAATAAGCAGGTCGCGTGGCCGGAGGCCAACTCGGAGGCCGACAATCGCTACTTTGACTACGTTGTTCGTCGCTATCAGGCTTATCCAAACTTGGTTTGGGACATTTCGAAGGAGGCGTTGGGGTACGGACACACTGATGTCCATTACATCACAGATCGAATTGAACGATTACGTCAACATGACGCGTACGAGCGTCTCGTTACGGTGCATGATTATGGGTACTGCCGAAAGTTTCCCGAGCATGTCGACTTCGTATCCGTACAACTGTGGCAATCCGAACTTTACGGTGTTATGCGGAACGTGCGCGAGGCGATTCCGGGCAAACCAATCCAAAACATCGAGCACGGTGGATACGAGCGAGGCCCCTACGTCGTATTTACCGGAAACTACGTTTCGCCCGAAGTTTGTTTAGAGCGAGCTTACCAGTGCGTTTTCGCGGGTACCTATCCGACGCACTATTGGCAGGGTGCGGCCTGGAACGTGGTCATCCATGACATCGCAGAACTAGCTCCCGACTCGCGTCCGAAGTTGGAGTACTACCGGCACATGCGAGAATTCGTCGAGCGCTTTCAGGTCGATCAGCTAATCGCTGGAGACAAGAAGAGCAATGCGGGCTTCTGTCTTCACAACGGCAAAGATCTCTTCGTGTACTACGTACCGAAAGAATGTAATTTTCTGGGATTGCGACCGCCTAAGAATGACGTTGAAACGATGAAGCTGACTTGGTTCGACCCGTTCACCGGACAATACGGCGAACCGTTTGAAATGCAGATTACGAAGTGGCCTTCCGTCAAAGTTCCAGACGGTGACGGCTTTCGCATTTTGGTCTGTAAGCTTGAAGACTAAAGGCTCGCCCTCCATTCCAACCGAAACACAACACAACGAACTGTTCATTTGCTTGCGACGACTTCAATCCTGTTTGGGTCCGCCAGTTTGGCGCAAGCCCCGCCAGAGGGCTCGCATCCGAACATCGTGTTTATCCTGGCGGATGACAACATGGGATGGGCGCAGCCTGGGTTCAACGGTGGCGATCACCGCCTCACACCGAATATTGATCGGCTTGCGTCGGAAGGGATGCGTTTGAACGAGTTTTATTCGCACAGCGTGTGCGCTCCGACTCGCGCGGCATTCCTTACGGAACGATATGCCTTCCGAACCTGGAGCGACTGGCGTTCGGAAGATTTCGGCAAGCCGAGCTACCTCGCCAAGCTTGGCTTGACGCTGGCTCATAACGAACGTGGAGAACCGACG
>JARFQX010000832.1 GCA_029287555.1 Rubripirellula sp.
CCCCCCCCCCCCCCCCCCCCCCCCCCCACCCCCCCCCCCCCCCCCACCCCCCCCCGCGACTCGAGTCGTCGGCAGCGTCAGATGTGTATAAGAGACAGACGTGATTCTATTCGTGCTTACTCACTCACTCACTTGAGCGTGTCGGGGAATTCGGAGTAGGCCGCATCAAGCGAAGCGCCGATCCGGCACCGAACAAGAATTCGACGTCGGGCAAGAACCTGCCGGATCGGCGTCGCTGCGCTCCTTGATGCCGGCCTACATGCCTCGTACTCGCGCTCGTGTTCGACTCGTGCTCCCATTTGATTCTACTCGTGCTTACTGACTGACTCACTTACTTACTTACTTATTTCCTTCCTTCACGAGTACCGCTCCGCTGAGTACGAGTACGAGTTGAACCAACCCTTCAAGGGATTTCGATCGCCAGGATGCTGACGTCATCTTTGGGGCCGTTGACGCGGCACCACTGGTCGACCGTCGACTTGACGTGGGCAACGGATTGGTCGAGTGACAGCTTGGAAGTTGCCATGATCGCTTTGAGCATGCGTTCCTCGCCGAGTTCATTCAGCTCCTGGTCCATCGCTTCGGGCACGCCATCGGAGAAGACGAACACTCGGTCCCCCGATTGCAGATTGACGGTCTCTTCATCGAAGTCGATGTCGTCGATCCAACCGATCGCGAAGCCTTCGGCCGGCAACAGCTTAGGAGGCTCGCCCTTGCGAACCAAGACGGGGGGCACGTGACCAGCCGAAACGTAGCGAAGTTCGCCCGTCTTTTGATTCAGCGTGCCGTAGAACATGGTGAAGTAAAGATTGCCCTGATCCTCCATTGGGAATCGATGATTCAATTCCTGTGCGACCACACTCGGCGGCGTCACGCTGACCGTCCCGTCGGTGCCGGGCCTGGCCAGGATCGAGCTGGCTGAGATGCCGCGGGTGAGCGAGCGGGCAACGGTAACACTCAGCAGCGACGACGCCACGCCGTGACCGCTGACATCAACGACGTAAAACGCAACGTGGTCATCGTCGAGGGCAAAATAGTTCAAGAAGTCGCCGGCCAACTCGTCGCAGGGAATGTACCGCCAAGCAATGTCGACTCCGTCCAAGTCATCGGTTTCGGCTGGCAAAAGCGACTGCTGGATCCTGGCGGCCGCGTCCAGGTCGCGTGACATCCGCGAGTTGTGAGACTCGAGTTTCTCGTTGAGAACCTCCAGGGTCTCGTTTTGGCGAGCCAGCTTGTCGCGGCTGGTCGACAACTCCTGGTTGACGCGAATCAATTCACTGTTTTTCTCAACCGCGTTTTCGAAGGTACTGATCAGCAGATTCAAGACCTGCTGACGTCCTGATTGAACCGTATACTTCTTGCCCCGCAGGTTGACTTCCAGTGCCGCGGTGTCCCCTTCGGCCTGATCTTCGATGGGCGTGCTGAGCAGCGAGTCGACGCGGCCGAGCAGGTAATCGGCCTCATACGGTTTGGTAACGTAGTTGTCCGCTCCGGCCTGCAAACCTTCGATGATGTCTTCGGGTGACGACAAGGTGCTGAGCAGGATCAGGGGGATCTTCTTCAGCTCTGAGTCGGTCTTGACGCTTTGGCAGAGCTCGTAGCCTGTCATCTCGGGCATCTCAATGTCGCTGATGATCAGGTCAGGCGGGGCTTGGCGAATGAGATCGAGAGCTTCGCGGCCGTTGGCTCCCCAACGCACCTGGTAGCCGGCCTTTTCCAATCGCTTGATCAGCATCTTCGCTTGAATGCGGCTGTCCTCGGCGATCACGATTTGGGTTGGGTTGTCGTTGCTCACGGCTTGACCACGGCGAAGGAGGAAGGGACGGGGGTGCGTCAGGCGGGGGCGTCAGGCGGGGAAGGGGGCATTCGGGAAGGGGTTTGGTTCAATGCAGGGCGGGGGCGAAGGCTACCTTCAATCGTTCGGCGGCGGTCGACGCGAACTTGGCGTCGATCACCGCGTTGACCTGCAGCTCGCTCGTATTGATCATTTCGACGTTGATGTCGGACTCGGCGAGTTCGTGGAACAACTTGGTCGCCACGTTGGTGTGGCTGCGCAGTCCGATCCCGCTGACGGTAACCTTGGCGATGTCGCCGGTGCCCTGCACGTCACGCATCTGATGTTGTTTGTAGATTTCGCGGGCGACTTCAAGACTCTTGGCCAAATCGTCGGCGTCCACCGTGAAGCTGACGCTCGTCGCGGCATCCTCACCATCGTAGCCCTGCACGATCATGTCGACAAAGATGCCCGCCGCACCGATTGTCTCGAACATGTCCGCGGCGATTCCCGGATAATCGGGAACACCGTGCAGCGTGATCCTCGCCTGATGATCGGTGACCGAAATGCCGGTCAAGGTGAGTGCCTCGAGTGCATCATTTCTCAGCCGGCTGACCAGCGCATCGACGTCGGCACGCTCGCCCCGTTCCGCCTTGATCTGGCTCCAGGTCTTGGCATCGGACGGCTTCTGGTGCAGCGAAAAGGCGTCGTGCACGGCTCTCAGTGCCAGCGTGGCATCGGATCTGGCAACGAGCGTGGAAATCTTGATTTCACTCGTTGTGATCATCTGGATGTTGACACTTGCATCGGCCAGGGCGCGAAACATCCTGGCCGCGACATTGGTCTGGGATGCCATGTTCATGCCGACGACCGAGACCTTGGAGACCTGGTCGTCATGTGTGAGGCCGTCGGCGCCAACCTCATCCATCACCGATTCGACCGCCTGCAAAGTCGCGGTGAGTTCACCGCGTGGCACGGTAAAGGAGATGTCGGCACGACCCGCCTTGCCAACGTTTTGGACCACCATGTCAACGGCGATCTTTCGCTCGGCGATGGCGGAAAAAACCTGGTAACTCTTGCCCGGTACATCGGGCACGCCGAGCACCGTGACGCGGGCTTCGTCGGCGGTCATCGCCGCGCCGCTGACTGGCTGGGACGTCGATTCCGGCTCCGCCACAATCATGGTTCCGCTGGTGTCGGAAAAACTGCTGCGAACGTGAATGGGGACGCCGAACTTTTTGGCGAACTCGATGCTGCGGTTGTGCATCACACCGGCACCGAGGCTGGCCAGTTCAAGCATTTCGTCGTAGCTGATCACCTCCACCCGGCGGGCTTCGGGTAGTCGTCTTGGGTCGGTCGTGTAGATGCCATCGACATCGGTGTAGATTTCGCACGAGTCGGCACCGAGCACGGCGGCCAAGGCGACCGCAGTGGTGTCGCTGCCACCACGGCCGAGCGTGGTGATGTTCAAATCGTCATCGGTCCCCTGGAATCCGGCGGCAACAACGATGTTCCCTTGATCAAGCAGACGCTCGATGCGTTCGGTCGAAATCGACTGGATTCGCGCCCTGCTGAAACTGTTGTCCGTCTTCATCCCGATCTGGCCACCGGTCAGGCTGACCGCCCTGGCGCCCAGTTCGTGGATCGCCATCGCGACCAGAGCCACGCTGACCTGCTCGCCGGTGCTCAGCAGCATGTCCATTTCGCGGGCGGGTGGGTTCTCGCTCACCTCGCTGGCCAGTTGCAGCAGCCCGTCGGTGTTCTTCCCCATCGCGCTGACCACCAAGACAACCCGGTGGCCTTCACGTTGGGCGCGGATTGCCTTGCGGGCCGCGGCACGAATCTTTTCCACATCGGCGACGCTGGTGCCGCCAAACTTTTGGACGATCAGGGACATCGGTTTCGGTTCTCTAGCAACAGCGAGTGGATGGCGAGCGAGGTCGCGACGCGTCGGCGATCTTGGTTACTTGGCAACAAAGAAGTCCATTAGATCCCAGCCCTTGTCGAATCGACGCTGGGAAGCTTCCGCGGCGACTTCGTCGTAGGTGGACTGTGAATCCGCTTCAATTCCGCTGCCCGCCATCACCAAGGGAACCATGCCGTGGCTGTGCTTCTTGGTGCTGCAGGGGGTTGGATGATCGGGGCTCACCAGGATTCGGTGGTCGCCATGGCTGGCGGCGGCCTCGGCAAGCGGGCCGACGATGTGGCGATCGATCTGTTCGAGGGCTTCGATCTTCGCATCGTGCCGTCCCTCGTGGGACGCTTCATCGGGAGCCTCGATGTGCACGCAGACCACGTCGTACTCGTCCAGGGCGTCGATCGCGGCCTGGCCCTTTCCCGCGTAGTTGGTGTCCAGATAGCCGGTCGCTCCCTGTACCTCAATTCGAGGCCAACCGACCAGGGCGGCGATGCCTCGCAACAAGTCGACCGCCGTGATCATCACGCCGCGAACTCCGAATCGATCTTGGAACGATGGCAGATTCGGCGCGCCGCCAAGACCCCAAAGCCAGACGTTCGTCGCCGGGCGTTTTCCCTCGGCAATGCGGGCTCGATTGACCGGGTGCTGGGCAAACAGTTCGGCCGAATCGTTCATCAGTCGAACCAGGATGTCACTGCCCGGGCCGCGCGGAAAGTCGTCGGTTACCGACAAATCGGTCAAGTCATGCGGGGCACGCGAGCGGGTCTCTCGTGAAAACGGCGCCTGGCAACCGGGGCGGCCGCGAAAGATCATCAGGTTGCGGTAGCTGACCCCGGGAACGAATTCCAGACACGCGTCAATCCCCGAATCGCCCAGCAACTCGTCCTGCGCCGATTTGAGCAGTTTCGTCGCTTCTTCGGTGCTGATGTGGTCCGCCGTGAAGTCGACCATGATCTGATCTTCGATCGTGACCAGATTGCAGCGGACTGCCCAGTCGTCGGCCCCCAGCTGAATCCCCTGTGCGGCGGCTTCCAGTGGCGCTCGTCCGGTGAAGTAGACGTCGGGGTCGTAACCGAACAGGCAGAGATTGGCGACTTCGCTTCCGGCCGGAAGATGTGCGGGTGTGTTGTTCGACAGGGCCAACATTCCGCGACGGGCCAACGCATCCATCGCGGGAAGCTCAGCGGCTTGCAGCGGCGTCTTGCCCTGAAGTGCCTCAATCGGCTCATCGGCACAACCATCCGGAATCACGATCACGTACTTCATGCTGGCCCAGCTTCCTCAATCACCGCCTCGATTGCTGCACTCGGCCTGTTTCGCAGTTGGCCATCGGCGAGAAACGGGGAGACAAAAGCAAGCCGCAGGCGAGCAGGTTGCTTGGCTCCGGAACCCATTTCAATCATGCAATCGTTACTTAAGTTAAACCGAGATCTTAGTTTCCTGCACGGTCCAGTTCGACGAAAGGGGGTTGGAATCGCCCCCGATACGACCTGGAAGCCTGCCAGAAGGCTCGTGGAGCAAGAAAGGAAAAGTTCACGTAGAGACGCTAGAGACCCAAGAGACGGGGAGTCGCGAAGGAAGCGACGCCGATCCGGCAATCGTTCTTGCTCGGCGTCGAAATGTTGTTCGAACCCGGATCGGTGCTTCGCTTGATTCGGCCTACTTTGAATTTCCGGACGCCGTCAGCTATTTAGCCAGACGCCGTCAGCTATTTAGCCGGACGCCGTCAGCTATTTAGAATAGCTCGCGAAATCGGTCGGCAAATCGCACTGGGGCTTCCTCGGTGGGCTTGCCGTCGAGTGCCGCGATCCAAACCCGGGGATCGTCGCCGTAGTTCTTGCCCGTCGCCCCGCGCAGCGACTGGACTGCCAGCGT
Source organism: Rubripirellula sp. (assembly GCA_029287555.1). Taxonomy (GTDB): domain Bacteria; phylum Planctomycetota; class Planctomycetia; order Pirellulales; family Pirellulaceae; genus Rubripirellula. Next base: position 5,568 of record JARFQX010000832.1, read on the forward strand.
GCGGGTGACCGGATTGCGATCCGACAGCGCCAATCGAAGTGAATCGACGGCGATCTTGTTTTTGTGATTGGCCAAGGCGTCGATTGCGGAGTGTTTGACGTCCTGGCTGGTGTCCGTCCCGATCGCGGCGACCAACAACCGGGTGGCATCCTCGTTCTCCGTCTTCATTCCCAGCGAGCGACACGCTTCCATGCGCACCTTGATGCTGGCGTCATCAAGCCCTTGCTCGATCATCTTCAATCCGGCAGGGCTGTCGAGCCGACCGGCGGCGCGAACGACCAAACGCCGCATCTCCGGGCTCTGGTCGTTCTCGAGCATCTGTTGCAGATGACCGGCCCAGAATTCCTGGCGATCGGGGGGGAGCTTATCAATCGTTTCCGACAACTTTGCCAGTTGTGTTCGCCGCTGGTGATCGGTCACCCCCAGCTCTTCATCCTCCTTCCACTCTTTCAGGGGGAAGTAGGGGTTGACGGTCTTCATCGCGTACAGGGGACCATCCTGGCAACCGCTCAGGCTCACCGCTGATAATGCGACCGTTCCAGCAAGCAGCAGGCTCACGCACTGGCTCGAGGTTTTCAGGTAGCTGGAGATCTCGACGGGTTGGGTCGGCTTGGACTTGATCGGCATGCTGGTTCCCGATGAACTCGACTCACAAATATTCCGGGACAGAAAATCCTGGTTTGCGTGTATCAAAGCCGCCCCGCGATGGCCAAGGTCAGTTCCGGGACCAAGGATTGAATGAGTGCACCTCGCGGTTTGTAGTCCGAAGCGGAAGACGGCGGGATTTCAACGAGTAGGCCGAATCAAGGAGCGCAGCGACGCTGATCCGGCATCGGTTCTCGCTCGGCATCGCATCGGAGCTCAATGCCGGATCGGCGCTTCGCTTGATTCGGCCTACTTCGAATGCCCGGACAACCTCCTTGCGAGGAGCGGGTCGTTCCAT
>JARFQX010000148.1 GCA_029287555.1 Rubripirellula sp.
GCTTTGGCTGATGCGACGGGAATTTTGGCTGCCGGTTGGGCAACCGCGGCAGTCCTGGGCTGGCTCTTCGTCGCGATCGATTGGCGGGTTTGTTCGGAGTTGCTAGCGCAGCCAGAGGTCACAAGGACCAGTGCAACGAGTATCCGCTTCTGCAGTGTCGGCATACCGCCGCCCCCTTGTTCTTTGTGCTGGCTCCCATCGTGCGGATGGTTCGGAACACGACGGTCCTGTCGGTTTTGCTTCGGCTACCAATCGGTTTGGGAAACAGGTCTCCAGCTGGAAGGCCGGCGCGAATTCGCAAATGGGCGGGCGAGGATGCCCCTTGTACGAAGTATGCTAAAAGCTCAGCTCAGCCAAGAGCTAAGAGGTGTTCCGTTCGTGACGATTATGCGGCCTTCCAAGAGCGACTTCGTGTGGATTGAACAAGGAATAATCATGAATCGACGTACCACTCGCGCCGCCCACCTACCCGCGGCTTGCCTGTTGGCACTGATTGCCGGTGGATGTGGATCGAACCCGGATGTCACGAAGAAACCGGCGGAAGAGTCCGCGGTCCGCGTGCGGACGGTTGCCGCCGAGGAGTCGGAGATTACCAAGACGTCGAGTCAACCGGCGACATTGTCTCCATTCTTTGAGACCCAGATTCGCAGCCGAGTCTCAGGCTTCGTGACCGATGTGGCGGTCGATATTGGTGACTACGTCGAAAAAGATGGGAAGCTGGCAGAGATCGACGTTCCCGAACTGCGTCAAAAGAGGCAAACCCTTGAACGGCGAATCGACTTGCTCAGTGCCGAGGAACAGGCGGCCGAAGCCGAAGTCGATCTCGCCGATGCGGCGGTTCGTTCTGCCGAGGCAAAACTGGAGCAGGCAAAGTCGGAACTCGGCGGGGTGGAGGCGTCTCTGGCCGCAGCCGAAGCGGAATTTTCCCGCACCAACGACATGGTCCAAAGAGGCTCGTTGCAGCCTCGCATCCTCGACGAGGTCCGCAAGAAACGCGATTCCGAAAAGGCCGCCAAGACCGCACTGAGCTCCGCCGTGCTCTCGGCCGAAGCGGAGGTGACAGTCTCGGAAGCCCAGAAGGCGGCTGCGGCGGCGAGACGGCGAACTGCGGAAGCCCGGACCGCGGTGGCCCGCAGTGAGCTTGCTGAGCTGGACGTGATGCTTGCCTATGCGTCGGTGACGGCGCCTTTCGCCGGCATCGTAACCGAGCGACATGTTGAACTCGGAGAATTGATCGACGGACAAGTCGGTGAAGGTTCACAGCCTCTGTTTGTCCTCAGTCAAGTCGACAAGCTACGCGTCTACATTCCCGTACCCGAAGTCGATGCTCCCTTCGTTCAACCCGGTGATGCGCTCACCTTGACTTTTCCCTCGTTTCGGTCCGAGCCTCCCATCGAAGTGCAGGTCACGCGGATCGCTGGTGCCCTCAATCCAAGCACGAGAATGATGACGGTCGAAGGGGTGCTCGAAAATCCCGACCGCCGGTTGCTGCCAGGAATGTTCGGCGAGGCCTCGATTGAAATGGAAACGAAGCTCGCCGCGAGGATGCTGCCGTCGCGGGCGGTTCGCTTCGACGAATCGGGCAAGGCCTTTGTTTATCTGGTTGGTGATGACGATCGGGTCAGCGTCGCCGAGGTGACGACGGGAATCGACACCGGGACCCATGTCGAAATCGTTGAAGGAATCGCTCCGGGGCAAACGGTCATCGATTCGCACCTGAAACGGTTTTCCGATGGCGAACTTGTCCAACCACTTTAGCCGGCTTTGGCCGCTCGTCGGACGATCTGCCGCTGATCCAGACTTGGCGGCGAATCTCAACCACGCGCACGCAACCATTTACCCGCCCTCTCTTGGCTTCAACAGAGTCTGCATCACTGAGCCGCTATGAGCCTCCTGCGATTTTCTCTCGGTAACCGATTCGCCGTACTCGCGGCAGCCGTCGCTCTTTGCGTTTTGGGAGCGACGGTGATTCCCGGAATCACGATCGATATTCTGCCGGACTTTAAAAAACCAGTCGTGGTCAGTTTCTTTTCCTATCCGGGGCTGCCCACCATGGATATGGAAAAGTCGGTCACCTCGCGAGTCGAGCGCGCCTTGACGTTGGCCGGCAAGATTGAGCATCAAGAATCTCGCACGGTTCCGGGTGCGGCGGTCATCAAAGTCTTCTTTCAGCCCGGTGCCGATCCTAGTTCGGCGATGAACGACATCGTCAACCTGGAAGCGAGCGACATGTTTCATCTGCCGCCTGGAATCGAGTGGCCCTTCACGTTGCGAAGCGAGCCTGCCAACCTGCCCGTTGTGCTCGCGGCGAACTCTGCGGAAGCGCTTAGCGAATCGGAACTTTACACGATCGGCTACAACGCGGTGCGGAACAAGATGGGTGGACTCAAGGGGGTCCAGATTCCGCATCCGTTTGGCGGCAAGTTTCGCCAGATGATGGTGTATGTTGATCCCGCCAAGCTTCGCGCCCACCACCTCAGCGCGCCCGATGTCGTTCATGCGCTGCGAAAATCGAATCTCGTGCTGGCCGCTGGCACGGCGGAGATTGGGGAGACCGACTACCAGATCCATCCTCGCAACACACTTCCCACCGTGGAGGAGATCGAAGCGATCCCCATTGTGGTGCGCGACGGTGGCCCCATTTTCATTCGCGATGTCGCGCGTGTCGCCGATGACGCGGCCTTGCAATACAACATCGTTCGAGTCAATGGCAATCGAAGCGTCTATTGCCCCCTGCTACGCGAGCCGGGCGAGAACACGATCGCGGTCGTTGATCGAATCTACGAGGGGATCGGGACAGAGATTCCCAAGATGAAGTCTCGCGGCGATATTCCCGAGGCGACCGAAGTCACACTGGTGTCCGACCAGTCGGGATACATTCGTAAGGCGATGTCGAGTCTGTTCACGCAGATCGGACTCGGTACGCTTTTGGTCGCGATCGTCGTACTCGTCTTTCTGCGCCGATTTCTTCCAACGGTCATCATCGTGGCAACCATCCTGTTTGCCATCCTGATTGGGGCTCTTGGTTTTGCCTTCACGGGCCAAACCATTAACGTCATGACATTGGGCGGATTGGCGCTGGCCATTGGCACCGTTGTCGATGCGGGAATTGTCGTGGTCGAGAACATCATCCGTCATCAGAGGATGGGAAAATCGCCGATGGATGCGGCCTGGGACGGTGCATCGGAGGTCTCCGGGGCAATCCTTGCCGGAACGATTACCACGCTTGCCGTATTTCTGCCGGCGGTCTTTTTGACGGGAATGATCAAGTACTTGTTCACGCCATTGTCGCTCTCCGCGACGTTGACAATCGGCGCTTCCTACATTCTCGCGCTCACAGTGGTGCCGGCGTTTTGTGCGACGTTTGTGCGCGAGAAGGTCGCGTCGCGGCGAGACGAGGTGTCCGAAGCGGCAAACGATGCGCAACCTCGCGGCTGGTACGGTCACATGCTAGCTTCGGCGCTCCGTGTTCCCACGTTGGTATCGTTCCTCGTCGTGGCAGTCGTTGCAGCGACATTCCTTCTTTGGCCAAGGCTTGGCACGGAGTTGTTTCCCGAAGTCGATGCGGGCACGTTTGAGATCCGGCTGAAGACACTTCCGGGCACCAGGCTGGAAGAAACCGAGGCACTCGTTGCGCGAATCGAGGACACCATCAAGGAAGTGGTCCCCGAAGAGCAAATCGAAACGTTGATCGCCAATATCGGTCTGCCGGTTGGCAAGGGCGCAGGATTCTCGACCGTGCTGAGTTCGAATTCGGG
>JARFQX010000149.1 GCA_029287555.1 Rubripirellula sp.
AGCGCCAAAGCATCGACAGCTTTCCCCGACGCTCGTTGAAAAGCTACGTCATTGGTCCGCGACGACTCAAAACGGGTTGCAGCGCGGAAGCGGTCTCCACGCCCACACGCTGCAACTTGTCGCCTCGTGGTTCCGCAAGCATCGTCACGAACTTGAGCGGACGTTTCCGATTGCGGAGGCAACCAAAGGGATTGTCAAGAAGCGGAAAACGGCCTGATCATGGCGGCGGCGAAATCGGTGGCTTGACTTGTGTCTATCCTTTCGGATCAGCCGTTTTCCAAAGTAGGAGCTCCCTCCATGCGTCCGATTCGTCTTGTTTCTTGCTTCAGCCTGGCCTTCCTCATCGGTTGTCAAACGAGTTGGGCCGAAGAGTGGAATCAGTGGAGAGGTCCCAATCGCGATGGGAGCACCGCTGAAGACGCCTGGCCCGAATCGATCGAAGGCCGTCTGAATCTCGTCTGGGAGCAGCCCCTTTCGCCCAGCTACAGCGGGCCGGTTGTCCACAAGGGATTGGTGATCACGACCGAAACGATCGACAAGCAACTCGAGAGGGTCTCCGCCTACGAGCTTGCCTCGGGAAGTCTTGCCTGGGAAGTGAAGTGGCCCGGGGCGATGGCCGTGCCCTTTTTTGCCGCCGCCAATGGAGACTGGATCCGATCCACGCCAGTTTGCGGCGAAGGACGCCTTGTCGTGCTCGGGATGCGAGATTTATTGGTCTGCTTGAATCCAAACGATGGGAGTGAGTTCTGGCGGGTCGATTTTCCGGGGCAGTTAGGAACGACACTTCCTTCCTTCGGTGGCGTGTGCTCGCCGTTAATCGATGAAGGAGCGGTTTACGTGCAAACCGGTGGAGCCCTCGTCAAGCTTTCCCTCGAGGATGGCAAGGTGATCTGGCAGACCCTGGAGAATGCCGAGGGCATGATGTCCAGCGGGGCGTTTTCCAGTCCCGTCATCGCCACGCTGTGCGGCAAGCGGCAACTGGTCGTGCAGACGCGGATGGAGCTCTGCGGGGTTGATTTGGAGTCGGGTGCGGTCTTGTGGCGACAGCCGATCGAAGCGTTTCGAGGGATGAACATCCTGACGCCGCTGGTGATAGGTGATCGGGTCTTCACTTCGGCCTACAACGGACGCTCACAACTTTTCCAGGTGTCATACGGGCCTGGTGATGGTTGGTCGGTGCAAGAGGTTTGGGGCCAAGGCTCGCAAGCCTACATGTCGTCGCCTCTGCGAATTGGCGACAGCATTTACATGCACCTCAAGAACGAACGCTTCACGAATATTCGAGTGGATGACGGATCGATCAATTGGACAAGTTCGCCCATGGGCAAGTATTGGAGTCTGATCACGAACGGCGACCAGATCTTGTCGCTAAGTAACCGCGGCGAACTGCGATTGATTCGCCCCTCGGATGAGAAGCTGGAGGTGATCGCTGAGGTCAAAGTCGCCGATGATTCCTGGGCTCACTTGGCGGTCCAGGACGGTTTCGTCATCGTGAGAGACCTGAAGGCGTTGAAGGTCTTTCGATGGCAGTAGCGAAAAACGCAACCGTTCCGGTTGTACTTCTTCTTGCTCCTACTCGTACTCGTACTCGTACTCGTACTCAGGCGTTTCGCCGGTACTCGTGCTCAACCACACCGCATCACGACTGCGGTCGAGTACGAGTACGAGTACAAGTACGATAAAGGGTTTGAGTACGATAAAGAGTTCTAGCGCGACCGGTATGAAATCATGTCATGAAACGTCGGGCGAGCGGGTGACGATCGATTCGATCTCACCTTGTTGCAAGCGGGTACGGATCACGTCTCCGCTTGCGACATCCCTAGTGGACGTAATCGTGCGTCCCGAAGCATCGGTCGTGACGCTGTAGCCTCGCGTCAGCACTTTGAGGGGTGAAAGGGCCGAAAGCGAAGCTGCCATGGTCTCGAGCGAGGCGCGCTGGAGCGAAAGTTTGGATTGCATGGCGCGCCTCGCACGGGCGTCAAGCTCGTCGAGTACACGGTAACGGTTTTGAATCATCTCGTGAGGCTTTCGAAGCCCGGGGGTGGCCCCCAAGGCGTCGAGTCGAACGCGTCTTGTTTCGATCGAACGCAATGCGCCGCGGTGCAAGCGTTGGCGGAGATTCAAGACCGTTTGGTCAAGCATGGTGGCGTCGGGTAGCGTCTTGGTCGCCGCATCGGTCGGGGTCAAGGCGCGAAGGTCGGCGGCCAAATCGCAAAGAGTCACGTCGATTTCATGGCCGACCGCGGAGACCGTCGGGATGCGGCAGGCAGCAACCGCTCGAACCACTGGTTCCTCGTTAAAGCACCAGAGGTCTTCGAGGCTGCCTCCGCCTCGCGAGATGACCAGCAGATCGAGCGCCGGTTGGTATCTTTGGCTTGCATTGATGGCCGTGACGATCGAACGTGCCGCGCCCTCGCCTTGCACACGAGCCGGAATCACTACGATCTCGATGCCTTTCCAACGATGGGCGGCGGCCTTCAAGAAATCGCGGATCGCCGCGCCGCTGGGGCTGGTGACCAGACCGATTCGACGCGGAAATTGAGGCAGAGGCTGTTTTCTCGACGCATCGAATAGTCCTTCGGCATGCAGTTTCGCTTGCAGCTTTTGAAATGCGATCTGCAGTGCGCCAACACCTTGTGGTTGCACCTTCCGAACGATCAATTGGTAGCTGCCTCGGGGAGCGTAGACTTCGACATCGCCGAAGCAGAGCACGCTCTGGCCTTCTTCCAATGGCTCGCGCATGCGGGCGGCGGTGCTTCGCCAGATCACGCTGCGGATCTGGGCCTGTTCGTCTTTCAGCGTGAAGTACAGGTGGCCGCTGCGGGGGCGAGTCAAGTCGGAAACCTCACCGGCGACCCAAATGGCGGGAAACGTCCCCTCAAGGATCGCCTTGATGTGCCCGGTCAACTCGCTGACCGAGACGGCAATCGCTTCGGTCTGACTCAATGGATGGTTATCGGTCATGACATTGCCGTGGTTGCGTTTGCCCGGGGATCGACGACGATTCACGTCGCTAGCCCAGATTGGGATGACATCGTGGTGGACGCCGGTCGCGAGCTCGTTGCGGCCCTTCAGGCGGGCCATTCGCCTTGGAAGACTTCGACCGCAGCGCCGGTCATTTTCACGTGTTCGTTCGACGCATCCCAATCGAGGATCAGGTCGCCGCCAAGAAGGTGATTGAGAATCCGTCGATCGGTCCGGCCGGTCAACACACCGGCAACGCAGACGGCCGAGGCCCCGGTTCCGCACGCCCAGGTTTCGCCGGAACCCCGTTCCCAAGTTCGTTGCCGTACCTCGCCGGCGGAAATCCGTTCCACAAACTCAACGTTGGTGCGATGGGGGAACCGACGGTCCGTTTCAATCGCGGGCCCCAATCCCAGCACCAGTTCATCGGTCGCTTCGGGCACAAAAATGATGCAATGAGGATTTCCCATCGACACGCAGGTGACCTGAAAAGTGCGTCCGGCAAAATCGACCTCGCAATCGATCACCGGTCCGCTCTCTCGAATCGTTGTCGGCACTTGGGCAGCTTCGAGCATTGGCTTGCCCATGTCGACCGTCACCTCTTCGACCAGACCATCTTCACCCACGTGCAAGGTCAAATCGAGAACCCCGGCGCCCGTTTCCACCTTCAAATTCTTTCTTCGGGCGATATCGTGGTCGTAGACATACTTTGCGAGACATCGAATCCCGTTGCCGCACATTTCAGCTTCGCTTCCGTCCGCATTGTGCATCTGCATCCTGACGTCCGCGACCTCGCTGGGACAGATCAGAATCAAACCATCGCCGCCGACACCAAAATGGCGGTGCGCGACGTCGCGGGCCAGTGAGGCGGCATCGACGGGCAATGACTGCGCGAAGCAATCGACGTACACGTAGTCGTTTCCGGCACCATGCATCTTCGTGAATTTCATGCCGAATATGGTAGCCTGCGGGCGGCATCTTGGAAACCAAACGCCGCTCACCGATTGACGCCGCGCTGTGGTGAAAGGCGGCGAGTGGGACGGTGTTTCTGCGGGATGCAGCCGCGTGGGGATGCTGAGCTTCCATCGCATTGCCACGTCGCTTACGATTCATTCCTTCAATTCCGTTTACGGTTCCCAATTTCCTTTCTTTCAGTTTCCTTTTCATTCCACGAAGTCCCGCGTTGGCATTGCCCCATGGTCGATCTCTCCAGCTTTGTCCGAGATATTCCCGATTACCCGAAGCCGGGAATCTTGTTTCGTGATATCACGCCGCTGTTAGCCAATCACGAGGCACTCAAGACCGCGGTCGCTGAGATGGCCCGACCCTTTGCTGGACTGGGTGTCGAAGTGGTGGCGGCCGCCGAGGCGCGTGGGTTTATTTTTGCCGCTCCCTTGGCCATCGAACTCGGGGCGGGATTCGTGCCGATTCGTAAGCCGGGCAAGCTGCCCTTTGATTTGCACTCGTTCGCGTACGAGTTGGAGTATGGAAGTGACGAACTGCAGGTGCACGTCGATGGCGTCGGACCGGGTGAAAAGGTTCTGATCGTCGATGACCTGTTGGCCACCGGCGGTACCGTCGAAGCCTGCTGTCGCTTGTTGGAGAAATGCGAGGCGGAGATCGTCGGCTGCTCGTTCCTGATCCAACTAGTCAAACTCGGTGGGGC
>JARFQX010000978.1 GCA_029287555.1 Rubripirellula sp.
TAACTGGACGACTGGAGTGCGCCCTGGAAATAAGTCCACTCCTCAGTCGGCAGGATGCGCAGTCCTTCGTACGTATGTTGCGCGTAGAACAGATAGGCACCCAAGGCCGCGGCGATCGCGAAGGGGAGCACAATGGAAAACATCGCGACATCGAAACCCGCAAACCGCCACAACAAGGCAATGAGCCCACCGTGAGCGAGAAGTGAAAACACGCCGACCCAATATTTGCGAGGATTTTTCACCAATGGATTGATGCAGCTGACGAGCAAGAAAATCGTCACATAGGCGCACATGATGGTCAATGGATGACGAGTAATGCGATATCGCAGACGCTGCCAAGTTGTCGCCCGTTGCCACCTCTCGGTGGACATCAGTGGATAAGAGCCGATGTCCGAGGTCAGGACCGGGAATGCGTCTTCTTTGGGGATGACCACTTTGCCAACATGGGCGTGGTGAAAGTTGTGGGCGAACCGCCAGTGACGCGGCGGCGTGAGCATTAGCAGGCCCAGCGAGTAGAGCACCACCCTTGCCACTCGCGATCCCCGCAGCAGTGAGCCGTGCATGTAATCGTGGTAGATGATAAATGCTCGCACCAACACCAATCCGCCCGCAATCGAGGCAACCAGACGCAGCGGCCACCAGGGCAGAACCGCTGCCATAACGAGCAACGCGCCAAGAATTCCAACTGTGGAACCTAACGCCCACCAACTCTTGATTGGAGATTCCACTTCAAACGGACGAGTTGCTGCAAGCAACTCCCGTCCGGTGCGAAATGGTGGACTCGTTTCGTCGGGCATAGAAGTACTTTCAAAATCCAGACCATTCCATGCGCGGGGCGACCAGCAAAAGGAGTAGCTTCATCCGATCTCGACGCTCACACGGTACGTCGCGCATTTGGCCGTTGCGATTCGCCTGCGCTGGCTCGTCATACGCCGCACGACGCGATGGCGATCAACAACAGTGTACGCCTCGATTTTATCGCAGTTCAATCCCTTGTATGAGCATTGATCCGGTTCTTACCGATCAAGGTTGTACGTGCTGATACGCACAGTCAAAGGCGTCCTAAATGTGACAGCCCGCGGGTTGGGCGCGAAAACATTCTGTGCACGAAAGGACATGACGCGCAAGTCACGTGGTTCAGGCCACAATTGCAACAGACGTGGTACGCTGTTTGCCTGCCATGTGATACAGACGCGGAACGTGGCGTAAGAGTATTGCCGGGCAGTTTGCCCCGGTACCGCCCTATTCAACGGAGCCAAGAACATGTCATTCTCCGAGAAAGGCTACAGCCTACGCATTGAACTTGACACAAAAGGCTGTGTCCTTTCGGCTGGTGAAGTCGCCGACATGGAGGAAGACTTGCATACACTCCGCAAGCTGGTCGCAGATTTCCCAGTCGCCAACTTGTACATCACAGTTGTCCATCACGCCAAACATGAGGACTATCACGTCAAGACCACGTTAACGTTATCCGGCAATACACTCTTTAGCGGGGATCGCGATATCGACGTTCGTCCCGCCTACGAACGTTGTGTTCGCAAACTCGTCAAGAAAGTTGAAGCGTATAAACAGCGACTACATGACGACGCCAAACTTGCCAAACAGTCTGCGGAGACGCACCACGCACTGACTACTACTCAAGTAATCGACGCTGACGAACTCAAGGCGGCAGTCCTTCATAACGACTATGCGAGATTTCGTCGCGCAGCGGATCCGTATGAGGAAGGCTTGTCGCAGCGAATCGGGCGTTGGATCACACGCTACCCGGAGATCGAATCTGGGCTAGGTGTAGAAATCCGAATCGCAGACATCGTTGAGGATGTATTTCTCAACGCATTTGAGCAATTCGAACGGCGGCCAAAGAACGTGCCACTGGGTGACTGGCTCGAAGGGCTCATCGATCCGTCCATTCAAGCGTTCATTCATTCGCCCGATGAGGAATTCGCTAAAATCAGCTTCAAGCGAGCATTTCTCGAGGAATGAACTGCCGCCATTCGCTCTGCTGGTCGGGAAAGCTCAGGAATCAGCGGTTCGCGTTTGATTCATGATCCGCTCATTCGCTCCCTGATGTCACATGGAAGATATTGTTGTAGACGCCATTCCGGGTTTTCGCGAGCCGGTGAGTTGTTGGACGCATCTCTTGGCTGCACCCGTATTCGCAGTTCTCGGGTACCATCTGGTGTGCCGCGGTCGCGGCCACTGGGGACGCACGATTAGCCTTGCGGTGATGGCGTTCTCCTCCGTCTTTTTGTTGTCAATGAGCGCCGTCTACCACCTACTCGGCCCCGGTACGGCTCGCGACGTGATGCGGCATCTTGATATCGCTGCCATCTTTGTCCTGATTGCCGGAACAGTAACGCCAGCACATGCGATCCTCTTTCGAGGATTCAACCGCTGGGTACCGCTTCTGCTGGTCTGGTCAGTTGCCGCTACTGGGATCTCGCTGAGAACCATCTTTTCCGATCGCCTGATGTCCGGGTTTGGCACCGGCCTGTTCTTGGTGATGGGTTGGGGTGGGCTAATTTCGTGTATCGTCCTTTGGCGACGATACGATTATTCGTTCGTCAAGCTGCTATTATGGGGTGGAGTGGCCTACACTGCGGGCGTTGTCATTATTGGTTTGAATTGGCCGACGGTGATTCCCGGCGTCGTGACTCCGCACGAGCTTTGGCACGTCGCTGTCATCGTCGGATTGAGCATGCACTGGAAATTCACTTTTCAGTTCGCTGGTGGTTTGCCTGATGTTGAATCGCGGCCACAAGCCAGTCGCGTGCAAGCCGATTGACCGCGTACACCGGAGGCGTTGGACCGACGATGAATCAACTTGCATACAGGTCCGTGCTTGATCGTCTTCGGACCCAATTCCCGAAACCGGTATCTGATCGGCTGCACGATGCTTACTTTGTCTTCTCAATCCTCCGAGCGCTTGACCATGTCGACGAAATGAAGTCTGAAGTTCCTCTGCTTGGGAAGATGCAAGAACTCGACTACAGCGCCGCGGAACAGGAGCGAGTCGGCAGCGAAGTATCGGACGTCGAGCATGTCAGTCGCTCGCTTGTCAGCAAGCTAGAAGGGATGCCGATCTGGGGCCATCCCCATACACAGATCAATGTTGTTCCTCCGGCCTCGATCGCAAGCATCATCGGCTCGTTGCTCCCTGCGATCTACAATCCGAATCTTGTCTCTGACGATACGTCGTTTGGGCTCGCCGAAGCCGAAGTAGCGGTCTCCGCAATGGCGTCCGATCTGGTTGGCTACGATGCAAGCCGATCGGCAGGTGTATTTACTTTCGGGGGAACCGGTACAGCGCTGTATGGTGTCAAGCTGGGAATCGAAAAGGCATTCCCAGATGCGATGGAAAACGGGATTCCAAATGATGGCGTACTCATTGCGTCGGGCCAGAGCCACTACTGTCGACTGAACGTAGCAGGCTGGTTGGGACTTGGCGAGAAGAATGTCGTCGAGATTCCGACCAACCTCCAAAACGGGATAAGAGTTGAACGACTTGAATCCGCCGCGCGTCAACTGCTCCAAGAAGGTCGGCGGATCGTTGCGATGATCGCCACAATGGGGTCGACCGACGCTTTCGGAATTGATGACCTCGGTGCGATCGTAGCGTTACGTGATCGACTCGTTGCAGAATATGATCTCGACTACCGTCCGCATATCCACGCTGATGCGGTAATCGGCTGGGCTTGGTCTGTCTTCAACGACTACGACTTCGAGGAGAACACGCTCGGATTTCGACCGCGAACCATTCGAGCATTGGCGGGAACTTGTCGCAACATTTCGCAACTGCCCTTGGCCGACTCGATCGGCATCGACTTCCACAAGACGGGGTTTACGCCCTACGTATCGAGTCTGTTTCTGGCAAGCGATCGAGCGGACCTGCAACTGCTCGTTCGCGGTCGTGAGCAAATGCCGTATCTCTTTCAAAGCGGCGAGCGACATCCAGGGGTCTACACCTTGGAAACTTCGCCTAGTGGAAGCGGTGTACTCGCGGCCTACGCCAACCTGCAATTGTTCGGAATCGAAGGGATGCGCGTGCTGCTAGGGCATCTGGTCGAAATGGCCGAGTTACTGCGCGAACATCTGGAAGGGCACGGATTCTCGACAGTACTCAATAGCGAAAACTTTGGCACCGTAACACTCTTCCGAGTCTACCCCGATGGGGTCGATACTTGGACGGTCAAAGACCGCGAACTTTCTGACGAGTCGGCACGTGACGAACTTCTAGCCCACAACGACTACAACCGCCGTGTGTTTCGATACATGTACGACCAGGCGATGGATGGCCAAGGCGCCCATATCTCGATGACCAACTGCTACCGCCACACCGACTATGGGGAACCGATTGTGGCGTTGAAATCATACATGCTGTCACCATTCATCGACGAAAAGCACGTTGAGCTATTGGTCCACAACGTCCTCGATGCGCGGAAACACATTGACGAGACGACACAGCATCCACGATGACGAGATCGCGTGTCAGGTTGCGCGATCCCCGCGAGGAGAGAACCAGACCGCGCCATTTGTGGCGAGAATTCCTCGGCAAAGGGACGCGTCGCATCAAACCACTTCGTTCCGTCTTGGGAAGCTTCTGTTTTTTCGGTGGGCATCGAGCTACTCTCCGGGGGCAGAGTTATTCGCGCGTCATGAGGCTCGTAGCTCTGACCTTAAAAAGTTACCCGTATGCCGTTGCGAGCGTCAAGATTCCCAGATTCAGCGATGCGAGCAACAT
>JARFQX010000160.1 GCA_029287555.1 Rubripirellula sp.
TTCAATCCAAACGAAGCCGCGGCGCGGGGCCATTGGAGTGATCCAGAATTCCTGGCCAACGCCAGCGACCTCAATCCCCATTTACGCCACACCCAGTTTGCCGATTTTCACGGGCATGGTTGGATATTCCGCGCGGTCTTCAAGAAGGATCGCCACGGTACTTTGCTCGACTGGAAGAACGATCCGCTTGGCGAGCCAACCAATGGACAGCTTCGGGCTGCGGTCGCGCCATCGACCGAGCCAGAGCAAAAAGAAGGACGCTGCCGTCCCGACGCGCCGGTGCACCTGATGGACATCCACATGGAAAAAGGGATGCACTGCACCGATTGCCATTACTACCAGGATGATCACGGCAACACCAAGCTGTATTCGGAAGTCCGTGCCGCGATTGAGATCCAGTGTATCGATTGTCACGGGACGGCCGAACAATCGTTGGTCGAGAAGGTCGAAGCGCAGATCAACAGCGGACTGCCGCCCAGGTTGCCCACCAGTGGTCCCGCGGCGCCGGAGGGTGGCACCAACTTACTGGCGCTACGCACAACCTTCGATACGCCTCGCTTCGAGATTCTGCGAGAACCGGGACAGCCGCCCAAGTTGATCCAGCGGAGTACCGTCGAACCGGACCTCTACTGGGAGGTAACGCAGACTGCCGACACGGTTCGCCCCGATCACGACGATTACAATCCCCGATCCCATGCAGCGAAATCGGTGCGGATGGATAGCGATGGACGAGTCACTTGGGGAGGAACCTCGAAGGAGGATTTGCTGGGATGCGCCCATCGCAACGAGAACATGTCATGCATCGCCTGCCACAGTTCGTGGAACCCGAGTTGCTTTGGCTGCCATTTGCCGCAGCGTGCCAACATCAAGTCGCCGGAGCTGCACAACAACGGCGACATCACGAAGAATCGCACGAGCTACAACTTTCAAACCTTGCGTGACGACGTGTTCATGCTCGCTCGCGATGGGAACGTAACGGGCAATCGCATTGGGCCGGCACGCAGCAGTTGCGCCATTCACGTGACCAGTTACAACGGCCGCCGTGAATCGATTTACGCCCAGCAGCAGACCATTAGCGGCGACGGATTGAGCGGGATTGCCTTCAGCACAAATGTCCCCCACACCGTCCGCGGCGGGCCGGGATGGGAAAACGAAGCCGATCCCATTCATGCCGGCGTGTACGAAACGAAGAGCTGTACCGACTGCCATCTTTCCGGGGCTGACGACAACAACGCGATCATGGCTCAACTGTTGATGCAGGGGACCGGATTCACCAACTTCATTGGCAAGTATTGCTATGTCGCGGCGGGCGAGCACGGTTTCGAAGCGGTTGTCGTGACGGAAAGCACCGAGCCGCAAGCTGTGATCGGAAGCTCGCTGCATGAGCTCGCTTACCCGGAAAACTACGAGGAGCATGTCGAAAACGGACGCGAGCTGGAGCATTCGCATGAGCATCCGGGGCGAGACATCATCGAAGCTTTGTCACTACGCTTCCGTCAACCTGAAATCCTTGACCTGCAACATCGGGGTGAGTACCTGTACGCGGCGTGTGGCGAGGGAGGGCTGCGCGTTTTTGACATCGCATTCATCGACCACAAGGCGTTCAGCGAGCGGATCACCACCGCGCCGGTGTCGCCCGTTGGCCAGCGGTTCTACGTTCGAACGAAATTCGCCACCGGCGTGGCGGCGCCCACGACGATCGCTCCGGATCCCACCCGAGTCCAGGATCCGACGAACGAAGAGCCGGCCGTCCATCCGCTCTACGCCTACCTGTACGTGACCGACCGAGAGGAGGGGCTGATTCTGGTCGGAGCCGGGACCCTTCTCGACGGCAACCCGCTCAACAATTACCTCGAACGGGCGCTCACCTTCAATCCGGACGGGATTCTCGACGGAGCCGAATCGATCACGATTGCGGGAACCTTCGCCTACGTTTGTTGCGAGGCAGGATTGGTAGTCGTTGACTTGGATGACCCCGAGTGCCCAAAGGTTACGAGTGTGATCGGGCACGAAGAACTGCACCATCCGCACAGTGTTGCCGTGCAGTTCCGATACGGCTTTGTCACCGACCAGCATGGTGTCAAGGTTCTCGACACGAGCGACCTGGCCCATCCTCACGTCGTCCATGAGGTTCCGCTGGAGGACGCTCACGGGATTTACGTCGCCCGCACCTACGCGTACGTGGCTGCGGGAAAACACGGACTGGCAATCCTCGACATCGAATCGCCGCGCGCCGCCTTTGTCGACCAGATCTACAACGCCCGTGGTTGCATCAATGATGCCCATGATGTGCAACTTGGGATCACCAACGTCAGCCAATTTGCCTACGTTGCCGATGGGAAGAACGGGCTGCGGGTGATCCAATTGACAAGTCCGGAAGTGCCCGGAAACGATGGGTTCAGCCCGCGACCGATGCCCTACCTGGTCGCCTCGTACAAGTTACCCAAGGATGGCCATGCACTGGCGATCAGCCGTGGGATGGATCGCGATCGGGCGGTTGATGAAAGCGGCAACCAAATCGCCGTCTTTGGCCGCGTCGGGGCTCGTCCTCTGAGCCGTCAGGAGGCGATGAGGATGTACCGGCGGCCCGACGGTTCGGTGTGGCGTACCACCGACAACATCTTCGACAAGCGGTATTTCAACTTCCCCGAGAGGCTCAATCCCTAGCTGGACAGCGTTACTTTGTGTCAACTTGATGTGAAAACCAGCGGAGGTCGGGAAAAGGGGTCAGACACCAAAAGCCGGTCGGGAAAAGGGGTCAGACTCCAAAAGTGCGAAGCACCCGAAGGGCCGTTCCGGCTTTTGGTG
>JARFQX010001002.1 GCA_029287555.1 Rubripirellula sp.
GTCTGGATCGGCGCGGCGCCCCACCTGTTATTCATTCCGGATGCCAACCGTGACGATATTCCCGATGCCGAACCTCAGGTGATGCTCGACGGATGGGGCTACCACGATACGCACGAAACCCTCAACAGCTTCACGTGGGGACCGGATGGTTGGCTCTACGGTTGCCAGGGCGTGTTTACGCACAGCAACGTCGGCAAGCCAGACGCATCCGAAGACCAGCGTGTCAAGATGAACGCGGGTGTTTGGCGATTCCATCCAATCGATCACCGCTTCGAAGTCTTCGCGCACGGCACCAGCAATCCCTGGGGAGTCGATTTCAACGATCGCGGCGAGTGGTTCATCAGCGCGTGTGTGATCCCGCACCTGTATCACATTCAACAGGGCGGGCGCTATCAACGGCAGGCAGGCCAGCACTTCAATCCCTATACCTTTGACGACATCAAGACCATCGCGGATCACGCCCACTTTGTGGGCAGAATCCAGGATCACGCCTACTGGGGTGACAACCGAACGAAGATGCCGGCCGCTCCGTTGGATACTTCGATGATGGGTGGCGGGCACGCTCACTGCGGACTGGCGATCTACAACGCCGACGTCTTCCCGCGACAGTTTTACGGTGACCTTTTCTTTCACAACCTACACGGGCATCGGCTGGTGCGCGAGAGCTTGGAAAAGGAGGGTTCGGGTTTCGTCGGCAAACACCGACCAGACTTCGCGTTCGCACGCGACCACAAGGAGATCGGCGTGGGCGTCATGGTCGGGCCGGACGGAGCGATCTACACCTCCGACTGGCACGATATTCAAACGTGTCACAATCGAGTTGCCGAAATCTGGGATCGGACCAATGGTCGACTGTTCCGAATCCGATACGGCGATGTCCGACCGCAGCGCATTGATTTGTGGTCCGAGAGCGACGAGCAACTGGTCGACAGGCTTCGCGGTGGCAATGGGTTCTTGGCACGTCAGGCTCAGCGAATCCTGCAGGAGCGATCGGTGGATGGGTCGTTGGACCTTGCTCGCGCATCGGCCAGTCTCAGCGAGGTGATCGCCGGCGGCGGCCAGCGAGATCGCTTGCGGGCACTTTGGACAAAGTGGTGCATCGGAGCGATCGATGAAGCCGAATTGGTCTCGCTGCTGCATGACAGCGACCAGTACGTACGGGGCTGGACGGTCCACTTTTTCGGCGAACGCATCGGCAAGGGGGATCCAATCTCATCCTTCCAACCGCTGCTCAATCTGGCGAAGTCCGAATCGAGTCCCGTGGTTAGACGCTACGTTGCCTCGCTGCTGCAGGCGATGCCGTTTGCCGAGCGTTGGTCCGTCATCGAAGCTCTAACGTCGCATGCGATGGACCAGCAGGATCGTAATCTGCCGCATCTGATTTGGTATGGCTTGGAACCGCTCGCCGGGGAGGATCCCGATCGCGCCTACGAAGTCGCCAAGCAGAGCCGATGGAACGATTTGCTGAGGTGGACGGTTCGTCGCACGGCGGTCACGCCGCAGGGACGAGAAGTGCTGGCGGCCCGACTGGGCGCCGCGGGCGAGCAACCACACCGATTGATGATCCTCGAAGAACTCGATGCCGCGGCCAAGAGTCGCGGCGGTGTCGAAATGCCTTCGCAATGGCCCAATGCTTACCAACAGCTCATCGACGCACCGTTGCCCCGCGTTCGCGAATTAACACGTTCGGTCGCGGTCCAGTTTGGTGACCAAGCGGTCGTGCCTTACTTTCGATCGGTTCTCGCGGACCGAGGCAAGTCCAAGCAGCAGCGACTCGAAGCGCTGGCGGCACTGAGAACGGCGAAGGACGCCGAGCTTCCTCTGCAGGTCTTCCGCTTGTTGGATGATCGACAAATCTCCGTCGAGGCAGTCTCCGCGCTCGCTCAATTCAACGATGCAAGCGTGGCGGATGAACTGCTTGAAAGGTTCTCCGACTTTGACGATGCCACACGAACTGCCGCCCTGAGCACCCTTGCTTCACGCGCTTCGACGGCTGAGAAGTTGATCGCTGCGATGGAATCGGACTCGATCGATCCGACGACTGTCCCCGCCTTCATCGTTCGACAGGCAACAGCGCTCGGCAGCGAAGAACTGAACAAGCGACTCGAGGAGGTTTGGGGGCGCATCGTTGAAAGCGGTGCCGAGAAGCAGGAACTCTACGCCAAGTACCGAGCCGTGCTGCGCCCCCGGGCGATCCAAGGCGGCAATGCTTCACGTGGTCGTGTGCTCTATGAAGCGAACTGCGGTCAATGTCACAGACTGTTTGGCGTTGGCGGAAAGATCGGGCCCGATATCACGGGGGCCAATCGCACCGACGTCGACTATTGGCTCGAGAACATCCTCGAGCCCAACGCATTGATTGGAAAGGCCTATCAGACGACCAGGTTCTTGATGTTCGACGGCCGCGTGGTCAGTGGGATTGTGAAAGAAGAGAATAGTGAAGCGTTTACTGTTCAGTCCGCAACGGAAGAAGTCGTCCTTTCCAAGTCCGATATCGACGAAGCGATGTCGTCGAATATCTCTCTGATGCCTGAAGGCCAACTGCAACCGATGACCAACCAGCAGGTGCTGGACCTGTTCAAGTACTTGACGGGACCATCGCAGGTGAGCCTTCCGGCAAAAGCAGGACGGACGACCGACGAGTCCGGTGCGAAGGCTTCGCCATGATCGACATGCGCGGGCGATGACGCGTCGACCGGCGGCGAACCGAGAGTGCTGGAGCTTTTCATTTTCCGCGGTCGATGGGTGTGTCTGACTTGCCTGGAAAAGAGTGAGGTTTCCCGCTTTCGTCCATTCACCGCACCGGATCCCGGAATCGCCATGCCAATCGAAAACAAAGCGGACTTAGAGAATTACCGACAGTACTTGCGGGTGCTGGCCGACATGCAACTCGACCCGCGACTTCGGGCCAAGGAGGATCGATCGGATATTGTCCAGATCACGCTCGTCCAGGCTTATCGTGACCTTGATGGCTTTCGAGGTAACACCGAAGGTGAACTTCGGGCTTGGCTCAAAACCATCCTGACCCACACCCTGATCAACGTCGCCAAGAAGTATCAGGCTCAAAAACGAGACTTTCGACTCGAACGCTCGATCGACCAGCAGATGCAGGAATCGGCGATCCGCATCGTCGGCGAGTTGCCCGCCGATCAATCGTCACCGAGCCAAAACATCATGCGTCAGGAGCGCGCGGAGAAATTGGCCGACGCGATGTCTGACCTTCTCGAGGATGAATACACCGCCGTGATGTTGAAACATGTCCACGATTGGAAAGTCGCCGAGATCGCTCAGCACATGGGAAGGACCCCCGAGGGAATCGCCGGTCTGCTCCGCCGAGGCCTGAAGAAGCTGCGCCGATCGATACCGCTGGCCGATGATGGCTCCGTTCACCTTGGAAGGGGAAAGGATTGACCGGAACCAAAGGTCTCAACCGAGAGCGAATCGGGACCATCATTGGTCGAAACGACGGTGACGAATGAGTCTCCCAGCACGTGGCATTCTCCCCGCTGGTAAATAAGTGCCGTAGACTCTGCGATCCCCACACCGGTTCGATCCGGATGGGTGCGGACCGCTTGGAGCAAGCGGTTGAATCGATTGCGTTTGAGAAAATGCTGATCCACGATCGCACC
The DNA here is from genome assembly GCA_029287555.1 of Rubripirellula sp. GTDB lineage: Bacteria > Planctomycetota > Planctomycetia > Pirellulales > Pirellulaceae > Rubripirellula. The sequence continues at coordinate 3,630 of JARFQX010001002.1, forward strand.
ACCAAGCAGATCGATTCCCGTCGCGATCACTGGAACCGGACTTCCCGATTGAATCATGACCTTCGATTGGATCGCAGCCCCGGCGGAGGTTCCACCCACAACGCCACCGCGATGAAACAGTCCGAGCACCGCCCGTTCCGTTGCAGTGCCAACGTAGGTCGCAGCCAAACGCGATTGCTGGCCGCCACCGAACCAAACGGCCGTGGCCTGGCCGAGCGGCTCGGTAAATGTCGCCGAATCAGCTGCGGTGCGATTATCGGCGTGAAGAATCGACACGTGTCCGATTCCGAGTTCCGACCATCGGCTAACCATCTCGGCTTGATCCGAATCCCCGACTCTGCTGCTGGCCGTGGGAATCACGACCAATCTCCCGCGATCCCCACCGGCGAGTTCGACGAACCGTTCCAAGACCACCTGGGGAAGCGAACCGCCCCCGCAGATCACCAGGCTTCCAAGAGGCCCATCGGCTGGTGCGACCTCCTCTCGGTTGGGGCCGTCCGCCCAGGCGTTCGTCACTGATAGCAGCAGCAACCAACTCAGTGCCGCGGCCATGAAAGAATGGTTCATCGAGATTGCCTCAATCGCTACCTCGGCCACACGGGGGTCATTTTGTCACACCCGTGCCGCTCATCGGACCTTCGGGACGGCGGACCAAGTCAGCAACTTTCCTGCTGACGTTCCCGCGGCACAATACTATCCTGATGAGGATGATTTTGCACTGAAACGTACCCATCGGAGGCAAATCTTTGTTCACCACATCTCGCAAGATGATGTCAGGTAGCGATCTTGCAAAGTTGATCGCGATTGCATTGGCTGGGGTTTTGATTGCGGTCAACGCGTTGGAAGCAGTTGGTCAAGAAAGGCTTTCGACGCGGCCCGATCGGGACTCGCGTCCGAGTGAGTCGGAACCGGATGATTCAGCCGATGCCCCGGTGCGACAGGGGCCGGCGCCGGTCAAGCCCGGTGACGTTGGCGTGGGTCGCCTGATTAGCGATCTCGCCTTCACGGATCTCAATGGAAACGACCGTCGACTGAGCGAGTTCGAAGACGCCAGCGCGGTCGTCCTCGCTTTAACCGGAACGGGGTGTCCGCTATGCCTGAAGTACGCGCCGTCCTTGGCAAGGATTGAGCAGGATTATCGCCAACGGGGAGCGCGATTTGTTTTCATCAATCCCAACGAGTCGGAAGGAGTCGATCGACTTCGTGATGCCATCTCGAGTCACGGTTTTCAGGGACCCTACGTCAAAGATGGAAACAAGGAATTGCTGCGGGAACTCGAGGCCGAAACGACGACGGAAGTCTTCGTCCTTGACCGCGCGCGGACCCTCGTTTACCGGGGTGCCGTTGATGACCAATATGGTTTCGGCTATGCCCTGGACGCCCCCAGGCACGAGTATTTGATCGATGCACTGGAAGCCGTCTTCGCTGACCGGCCTCCCGCGGTGGCTGCCACTTCATCGCCCGGCTGCGAGATCTACTACGGAAACGACGACAACTTAAAGAAGCCGGTCACGGTCACCTACCACAATCGAATCTCGCGCATCATTCAGGCTAACTGCATTGAATGTCACCGTGACACGGGGATCGCACCGATCGCGCTGGAAACCTATGAAGAGGTCAAAGATTACGCTGGCATGATCCGTCGGGTCGTCGAGCGAGGAATCATGCCTCCCTGGTTTGCCGCGCCCGATCAACATGGCGACGGCGAGCCCCACTCGCATCCGATCTGGGCGAACGATCGATCGCTCAGCGAAGCGGAAACGGCCGACTTGGTGAGTTGGATCGAATCGGGTGCGCCCCAAGGCGATCCCTCCGATGCACCACTTCCGCGCAAGTTTCCCGATGGTTGGTTGATTGGCGAACCCGATGCCGTCTTTGAATTCCCCGAGCCGGTCAAGATCAAGGCCACTGGCATCCTGCCTTACAAGAACATTGTCATCGATACGAACCTTGCCGAAGACAAATGGGTTTCGGCGATTGAAGTGGTTCCAGGTGATCGTCGCGTCGTGCACCACGTCCTGGTCTTCGCGCTGGCTCCCGAGGGCACGGCAAAACGGGGCCGGGGCGGAGTCGATTACTGGGGAATCTATGTTCCCGGAAACAGCACTCAGATCTACCCGGAGGGCTACGCTCGAAAGCTGCCGGCGGGATCACGGTTGAAGTTCCAGATGCACTACACGACCAACGGCGTGGCAACCGAAGATCGCACCAAGATTGGACTGGTGTTTGCCAAAGCACCACCTCGACACGAAGTCAGGACGGCCAGCATCCTCAACTCGGATTTCCGAATTCCACCCGGCGCGGCGAACCATCGTGTCGAGGCATCGATCGAATTGCCCGCCGATATCCAAGTACTCGGATACCTTCCGCACCATCACCTACGAGGAAAAGCATGTCGATACGAGTTGACCACGCCGACGGGTGAGCGCGAAGTGTTGCTCGACGTGCCGCGTTACGATTTCAATTGGCAACTGTTCTACCAGTACGCCGAGCCAAGGTTAATGCGCAGAGGAAGCCGCATCGATTTCACCGCTTGGTATGACAACAGCGATCGGAATCCAGCCAATCCTGATCCCACGGTAACCGTGCGATGGGGAGAGCAGACGTACGACGAAATGCACTTGGGCTACATCGAATACGTCATCCCGGGAGAGAGCCGTGGTAACGACGGAACCGACCTGCAACAGCGGCGGGCGTCGGATTCGCAGGACGAATCGCGAACCGCAAAACTGCTGCGGCGAATTGACGTCAACGGCGATGGCTGGATTACTCGTGACGAAGTTCGCCAGCGTCTGCCCGGCGATGCGAGCGCCTCGGGACAGATCTTTGATCAGCTGGACCGAAACGGCGACGACAAGCTTGATCGCGAGGAGCTTTCCAGGTTGGGCAATCGAAGACCCTGAACTCAAATCGGCGGATCGGCCGTCCGAGCATCACTTTCAAGTATCACCATTGAAGTGGCGTTTTCGTCGTTAACCAACGCATCAGTCTTGAGGTTACGCTGTCGTCCCAACCGTTGGAAAAGCGCAACCTCAAAGGGCACCCGCCATCCGTGACATTCGGCCTCATATTTCGAGTCGGAGACCCCGGCTAATTTGGGTGAAGCTGATACAATGGAGGGTCCGCCACGCGATTGCCCCCCGCCGATGACCCTATTCCCCCGAGGATCATGAAGATTTTTTCATTCATTGCCGTCGCGGCTATCACGGTGCTTGCCTGGGCGATCCCCGCAGTGGCAGCAGGCGACGAAAAGAACATCGATTTCAACCG
>JARFQX010001021.1 GCA_029287555.1 Rubripirellula sp.
GCGGGCGAAATCGCGCATTTCACGGGGATCAGCGACCCCTACGAGCCCCCGTCCGATCCAGAAATGCGGCTCGATGGGGGCCAGGGTGAAAGCGCTCAGGAGCTGGCAAGCCAGGTTCTTAACTTGTTGCGAGAGCGGGGAGTGCTGAGGGAATAGACAAAAAATCCAGCCTCATGGCCACGGTCACCCGCTGATTCAATTTTCTTTCTCGTTTCTCGCCACTCGCCGCTCGCAGCTCCTATTTGGCGTTGCGAAAAGCTCCGGCGGCGGTACACTACCGGCTTGAAATGTGACTAGAAGAACGAAGAAACCACGCGAAAACGAATGACGATCTCGAAAGAGCGAAAGGCTGAAGTCATTGGAGCTCATCGGAAAGGTGGCTCCGATACCGGTTCACCCGAGGTGCAAATTGCCATCTTGACCGAGCGGATCAATGGTCTGACCGAACACATGCGGACGCACCGCAAAGACTATGCGTCGCGCCGTGGACTGCTTGGATTGGTGAGTCGGCGCCGACGTTTGCTTGATTACGTTCGCGGGGAAGACCCGCAACGGTATCTCGATATCATCGGAAAGCTGGGCATTCGTAAGTAGCCCCTCCGAGCCGCAGTGCGAAGATGGCAGAGCCCACTCGCCTGGCAGGGCGGCTCGGCTTTCCGCTCTCAACGCAAGCATGTGGTTTGGTCGGACAACGCCGCACTGAAAGGTGGGCCGCACTGAAAGGTGGTTCGGCTTGTTGACGTTCACCGATCCTCGGACGGATTCTTTGAACCGCCGCGCACGTCGTGCGTGCGGTTGTTCTTTTCCTTGCATGCTCTGGCTCGCCGAAGGTTGCTTTCTTCGGATTTTCTCACCGCGGATCTCTGGTTCGCAGGTGCGCCGCGGTTGGGAGCCCGACGTCTCGTCTGCCAGAGGTTTTTTGTTGTGTCTTTGTAGGTTGAAGGAAGTTTAGAAGTGACTGAAAAACGAATTCGCGTAGAAAAGCAGATTGGACGACAGACGTTGTCGTTCGAAACGGGCCAGCTAGCCAAGCAGGCTGCCGGAAGTGTGTTGGTGCAATATGGTGAGACGGTCGTGCTGGTCGCCGCTGCGTCGAGTGATCCTCGTCCGGGACTCGATTTTTTCCCGCTCACTTGTGACTATCGAGAACGATTGGCGGCGGCCGGAAAATTCCCCGGCGGTTTTCTCAAACGGGAAGGCCGTCCAAGCACCAAAGAGACCTTGAGTGCGCGGTTGATGGATCGCCCCATCCGACCGTTGTGGCCCGCCGGTTTTCGTGACGAGGTGCAAGTTCAAGCGTTCGTGATCGCCAGTGATTTGCAGAATGACGGCGACGTCTTGGCGATGAATGGTGCGGCCTTGGCCCTGCACGTCAGCGAACTGCCATTTCAGGGGCCGGTTGCCAGCGTGCGTGTCGGTAAGGTTGACGGTGAATTGATTGCCTTTCCGACCCACGACCAGCTTGAGGAAAGCGAACTTGACATGATTGTCAGCGGTTCGCGCGAGCAAGTAGCAATGATCGAAGGCTTCGCACAGGAGATGCCGGAAGATCAGATGATGGAAGCGATCCAATTCGCCCACGGTGTCATCCGCGAGGTGATTGATCTGCAAGAAGAGCTCTACCAGAAGGTCAATCCAACCAAGAAGGAATGGATCGCGCCGGAAGACGACGGGTTGTTTCAACGCCTGCAGGACTCGTATTACGACGAATTCCGGGCGGCACAGCAGACCCCCGGCAAGCAGGACCGCGCCGACGCCGTGCGGGCGCTTCGTGAGCGAGCGATGGCCGAGGTGATTCCCGACCCGGATGCGGAGGGTGCCGTTGAACCCAAACGATTCAGCTCGGTCTGGCACGATCTGGAAGAAAAAGTCGTCCGCGATCTGATTGCTTCCGGCACTCGTCCCGATGGCCGCGACAACACGAGTCTTCGCTCGATCTACTGCGAAACCGACTTGCTGCCGCGTGTGCACGGTTCGGCCCTGTTCCAACGCGGCGAAACCCAGTCGCTCGTGACCGTCGCCTTGGGGACCTCGCGCGACGAGCAACGGGTTGACGGTTTGATGGACGAGTACAGCAAGAAGTTCATGCTGGACTACAACTTCCCTTCCTTCTCGGTGGGTGAGTGTCGTCCGATTCGTGGACCGGGACGTCGCGAGATTGGGCACGGGTGCCTGGCCGAACGAAGTGTGGCCCCCGTGTTGCCTGATGCGGAGACCTTTCCGTACACGATCCGCGTCATTAGCGACATCCTGGAGTCCAATGGCAGCAGCTCGATGGCTTCGGTTTGCGGTGCGACCTTGGCGTTGATGGCCTCGGGCGTTCCGATCAGCAACCCGGTTGCCGGGATTTCGATCGGTCTGGTCCGCAACTCGCCGGACGATTGGATCTTGTTGACCGACATCCTCGGCACCGAAGATCACTTCGGCGACATGGACTTCAAGATTGCGGGAACGCAAAACGGCATCACCGGGATCCAGCTTGACTTGAAGGTGACCGGGATTGGTGAGGACATCATTCGCGCGACGCT
>JARFQX010001030.1 GCA_029287555.1 Rubripirellula sp.
AGTACGAACCGACACGCATTTACGCCGCGCAGTGCCTGATCGCACGGCGGATGCTCCAGCAAGGGGTGCGTTTCATTGAACTGACCTGTCCTAAGGTCGGGGGCGACCGTTGGGACCAGCATTCCAACCTGAAGTCCGGCCACGAAAACAATGCCCGTGCCGTTGACCAGCCAATCGCTGCGTTGCTCAAGGATCTGCGGCAGCGAGGCATGCTCGATGAAACACTCGTGGTTTGGGCCGGCGAATTCGGACGCACGCCGTTCGCGCAGGGTAAAAATGGTCGAGACCACAATCAATTTGGCTTCACCGTTTGGCTGGCTGGTGGCGGGGTGAAGCCCGGAACCATATACGGAGCGACGGATGAGTGGGGCTACAAGGCTATCGCGAATCGCGCCGAGATACACGATCTGCATGCCACCATGCTGCACCTGATGGGCGTTGATCACACACGATCGACATTCCGTTTCAGCGGCCGCGACATGCGTCTAACCGACGTCCATGGTCATGTGATTCATGAAATCATCGGATGATTCGTGCGGCTGGACGAGAGCGCAGCCATGGTGCCGCATCGACCGTGGGAAGATCCGATGATCCTGCTCTCCGGAAAGAACTAGGTTGGCCCGGGAATCGCCAATATGGGGACCGCGGTTCAGGTCGGCAAATTGGATGTGAAAGAACCGTGGAAGAATTCGGCCACGAATGAAACACAGATCTTACACAGATCAAGAAATCGGTTGCCGCGTGGGTGTTTCATCAGTGTTCAATCCGTGTCAGAAATACAATCCATAAGAAAACCCTAATGAAGCCCTCCCTCCAAACGATTGCTATTTGCCTTGGATTGCTCCAGGGACTCGCCGCGGCTGCGCAACCTAACTTTGTCGTGATCTTCACCGACGACCAAGGCTACCAGGATGTCGGCTGTTTTGGCTCACCGAACATCCGCACTCCGCGGCTTGATGCGATGGCGAAGCAGGGCATGAAGTTCACGAGCTTTTACGCTCAGCCGATTTGCGGGCCGTCGCGAGCCGCATTGATGACCGGCTGTTATCCGATGCGTGTCGCTGAGCGTGGCCAAACCAAGCAGGTCCATCCCATTCTGCATGAGGACGAGATCACAGTTGCCGAAGTGCTAAGAGCGGAAGGTTATGCCACGGCGTGTTTTGGAAAATGGGACTTGGCTAAACACGCACAGACCGGATTCTTCATGGACCTTTTCCCGACGCGACAGGGCTTCGACTACTTCTACGGAACGCCCACCAGCAACGACCGCTTGGTGAATCTTTACCGCAACGAAAAGCTGATTGAGCCGGCATCCAACATGGCGACGTTGACTCAGCGTTACACCGACGAAGCAATCGCATTTATCAGAACGAATCAGGATCAGCCGTTCTTCGTCTACATCCCGTACACGATGCCGCACACGCGTCTTGATGCATCTGCGAAGTTCAAGGGAAAGAGCAAGCGGGGTCTGTATGGCGACGTCATTGAAGAGATCGACTCGAACGTCGGCAGAATTCTGGACGCACTCGAAGAGCTGAAGCTGGCTGAAAACACCTATGTCCTTTTCACCAGCGACAACGGCCCTTGGTTGATTAAGAACAAAGACCACTCAGACGGGCATCTGCCAGGCGACCACGGCGGATCGGCCGGACCGCTGCGGAGCGGGAAAGTGTCGACATTCGAAGGTGGTGTGAGAGTCCCATCCATTCTTTGGGCACCCGGCCGAGTGCCGGCCGGAACCATCTGCGATTCCATCGCCACAACGATGGACGTCCTGCCGACATTTGCAGCTCTTGCAGGTGCCGAAGTGCCAACCGATCGAGTGATCGACGGGGAAGACATTCGACATCTCTTTCACGGCGAATTCGACAAGGCCAATCCCGACAAGGCGTACTTCTACTACTTGCGAGTCCATCTACAGGCCGTTCGCCAGGGGAAGTGGAAACTGCATTTGCCCAGAGAGAAAGAACCGGTCGGAGCCGCCCCGTTCAGCCGGAACAATCACATCGCTCCAGCGGATCGAGTCGGTTTTGAACGGCCATTCCTCGTCGATCTGAAGAATGACCTCGGCGAAACGACGAACGTCGCTGCGGAGAACCCTCAGGTTGTCGACAGACTGCTCGGTCTCGCTGAATCGATGCGAGAAGATCTGGGCGACTACGACCGAGTTGGAAAGAACATGCGTTTTTTCGATGCGCCCGACGCTCGCCCGACGAAACCGCCCGTACCGGCTCCCCGCAAGCGTCCGTCGCGAAATAGGTTGCAATCCGGAAAGTGACTCAGCACATCGTCGCAGCACGCGATGGAGAGGCTGGGCGACGGCAACGCGATCTACATTCGAGACGCGGACGCTGGCAACGTGATCCGCTGTTCATGAATCCTGCTAATGACGACTTCCGACTCAGGTCCGATTCACCCGCACGGAAGCTCGGCTTCGAACCAATCGATTTGTCGAAGGTTGGACTGGTTGAACACGCCTGGAGTGCTACGCCCGAGTCAAGCCACGACTCCTTTCGCTGAAGAAAAGATAATGGCCAAGAGCTGCCCTGTGATAAGAAATCGCGTGATCAACTGCGCCATCGCCATCATCGGATTTCTGATGTCGTGCTCACTGGATTCCTATGCCCAGGAAGCAAGAGAGACTTCTCTGGCAACAGGCGGTGCTCAACTAAAGCCAACGTATCCGGAATTCAATTGGGATCGCATCCCTTTGTACATGCACATCCGAAAGGCCAAATCCTATACCGATGACGAAATCGCGTTCTTGGCCAGGTTCCCGCTGATCACCTTTGAGAAAGCAAACGGCCACCAAGACCACGGCTCGGTCGAAGCGGGGACATTGGTCGCGGCTCGGGCTGTGAAGGAGAGCAACCCGAATGCCAAGATCCTCTATTACCGCAATGTCATCGTTCACTACGGAGGCTATGCTGCCGACAAGAAGCTTGAGCAAATCCCCGGAGCGATGCTCCGGGATCGCAGCGGCAACACCAAGCTCGTTCGCAATCGCGTCGAGGCTTACGACCTATCCAACGCAGACTTGCGCATGTGGTGGGCGAACTCATGCAAAAGCGTGGCCGCGGATCCGGCGATCGACGGCATCTTCCTCGACGGCAACATCAAGGCTTTAGAGCCGGGATATCTCGCCCGACAGATCGGGGCCTCGAAAAAGACTCAGACGATCGATGGCTACCATTTGTTAATGAAACAAACGCGCGCAGCCATCGGCCCCAACGAACTGATGATCGCCAACATCCTCCGCGCACGTTTCGAGAACGCGGGGCTGGAGTATCTCGACTATTTTGACGGGTCTTACCTGGAAGGGTTTTTCCACAACGTGGGTGGCGCCAGCTACGAGGAGTATGTGGCTAAGGGCATCGATGCGATGCAGCAGGCCGCGCGCCGGGGCAAGATCATTGCTTTCACGACCGGGTTCACCCCACCCAGAAAACCGCCCAGAAACCCACCCAGAAATGCGAACGCCATGGGCATCGACGAGGGACACGCGACAGTCGGATCGGATGCCCAGGCGCGAGCGGCCCATACCAATCCACTCGCCATCTACCTGGTCTGCGCCGAGAAGCACAGCTACTTCCGCATTCACGAGGGTTACTCAGCCAACGAGGACGACCGCTGGATGCGTTGGTTTCCCGAATATGACCGCCCACTTGGTCCGCCCAGCGGCCCGGCAAAGCAGGATGGTTTTCGTTACTCTCGACACTTTAAGCACGCGTCGGTGAGTCTCGACATCAAGAGTCAATCTGCGGAAATCCTCTGGCAAGACACCACGGCCGAACCATGATCAGATTCATTTACACAATTGGCGAAAGGCCGACGTCGACATCGCTCCATCGCGGGAAAAGATTATTGAACGGACCGTGCAGTTCATTATCGACCACCTTAAGACTTGTTTCGTTGCATGATTCCCAGGTTCGACAAGACCTCGGCGAATTCGTGCAGCGCGGGAGGTCGCATCGTCCAACCGGGTCACGATTTCCCGGCGTTCCGGTGATTAGTCACGAAAAAGACTGGGGCTCGGTGGATCCGGCCACGGTCGAAGCAATCACCCGGGAACGGAAGAAGAGACATCCCAACGAGATCACGAAGAAAGCACGGCCCCGACGAAGAAAGCAAGAATGAAGACTTTACGCCTCATCAGTTTCGTTTGCCTTGGAATAGCCCCGTCACTCGGCGCCGCTGAGAAACCCAACTTTGTCGTTATCT
>JARFQX010001048.1 GCA_029287555.1 Rubripirellula sp.
GTGTAAAAGAGGATCCGCTCGCTCAGGGTCGTCTTGCCTGAATCGATGTGAGCACTAATCCCGATGTTTCGAAGTTTCTCCAGATTCATATCTTTCACCTAAACAGTGCCTGCCTGCGATATTTCCGGGGACGCGGCCTACAATTCGCGTCAGGATAGGATTCGCCCGGTCATTGGCAACGGCAAACTCAGTTGTTCGATCTCTGCAATCTTGCAGCGGTTGATGGGGGTGGTTGCAAATTCGAAATGATGATCGGCAAACGTGCCGTCCGGAAAGCTCGCGGGGTCGTCCCTCGCATGAGCCCAGGGGCTGAGCAAGCCCGTCGACCGACTCGCGGTAATCACGCTTCTCAACTTCGTCGGGCAAATTCACTCACGAGTTCTCTCCAAGAGCTCGTCCGGGACGGCCGCGGGCATCATCGTTTCCGACAGTCGTTTCCGAAACCCGTTCTCCGTGTCGGCCTCGTGCTACGTCTCTGATCCAAGCCGGTATCTGATCCAACGCTGTATCTGATCCAACGCTGTGTCTGATCCAACGCTGTATCCGATCTAACGCAGCGATCATCGCCCTCGGCCTCTATCTTCTGGCGCCATCTTCCTGGGCACCATCATCCTGTGTGCTGGGGCATTTTGTCGATCCGGCATCGTCCGAGCTGACCTCGCCAACCTTTCCCGATCCTGGTCTGGGGCACGACGCTGCCCAGTCGAGTGATCGAGCCCGGCAGTGCAAAGGTCCAGTGGTCCGGTGGTCGAATCTTGCCAGCCGCCGAGCAGCTTCCATATCCCCTCGGTTGGCGGGCCGACCGTACCGGCATCCAACTCGCGGAGCGTCTGGGAAATATGGCAAAGGTTTTCCATTCGCGAAAGGGCAAATCCCGGTCCAACTTCCCCTTGCGGCTAAATTTCATCAACGACATACTTCTGGCTTAGCATGCAGGATTCGAGAAAAACTCGTCTCTCGGATCATTCATTTTATTGGCGAGCCGACCTCGATCGATTCGGTCGGCCGTAAAGACCATTCGCCTTTCCCGTAGAGATTCCAATGCCCCCTCGCCCCATGAGCACTCGCAGCCGCGCCCGAAAGCGGTCGCGAGTCCGTTCCCGGACCCGAAAAAAAGATCCGATTTTCGTCGATGGCCATCGTCCCCGTCCGATGTACGTGGACTACAAGGACGTTGAATTGCTCAAGAAGATGATCAACCGCCAGGGTCGCATCGTCGGTCGTCGCAAGAGCGGCTGCACGGCCGCGAGTCAGCACGCCGTGACGGCGGCGGTCAAGCGGGCACGCTTCATGGCGCTTCTTCCGTACGTCGGCGAGTAGTCCGGGCTTCCCTACGTCGGGGAACAAGCTTCCCGACGTCGGGGAACAATCCGGGCACGGCGGTCGATGCTCGGCAGCAGGCAGCGTTCTGCGTCACCTCCGCAGTCTCCCTCGACGCGAGGTTGGAATGAGTTTTTCGACGACGCGGCGAGTTGAGTTTCGAGACACCGACGCGGCTGGAATTGTTCACTTTTCCGCTTTTTTTCCGATGATGGAGTCGGCCGAGCACGAGATGCTTCGCTCCCTCGGAATGTCGGTGCTGCCCAAGGAATCGGGCGAGCCGGGGGTGCCGGCTGTCACTTGGCCTCGCATCGCGGCGAGCTGCGTTTACGCCTCGGCGGCCCGCTTCGAGGATCTTCTGACTGTCACGGTGCGAGTCGCTCGGATCGGCACGACCAGCGTTGAATACCATTTCCGCTTTACCAGGGACGATTGCCTGGTGGCCGATGGAACGATGACGGCGGTTTGCTGCCGGTTGATTCACACCCCGCCTGCGGGTGGGAGCGAACCGGAGACGCGTCTGGAAAAGACCCCCATTCCCGACTCGATCCGCGAGCTGCTGAGTCGTCATCAATGACGTCAAACCTTTTCTAGGGAAGCTGCGTACAAGCCGCATTGGTTCCGCCGATTCGCCCTTCCCCCGCCGGATGCACTGAGATAATGACGTCATGCTTCGTCCCGCTTGAGGCCGTCTGGGATGGCACATTTGCTCCCGGACTTGTTGGATCTGGACTGCTTGGAAGATGGGACCTGTTTGAACCAGGACTAATCGTGGGCCAAGCGATGCAGTGGCTGCCGACGTGGTTGACCCCGATCTGGGTGATTGCCGTCGGGCTTGGCCTTGGCGCCATCGCCGCAGCGGTCTACTTCGGGGCGTTGATGCTTCTCTCTATTATTCCTGGAGTAGGTTCGATCGCCGATTCGCCACGGCGAGGGGTGATCGCCTCGTTGGTGGTCGGTGCGGTGTTTGCCGTGGTGCTATGCGCGATGTTTGTACCGCGCGCGGACGTCTACGCTGCGTCGCTCTACCTGCCGTTGACCTGCATCGGACTGCTGCTCGGATTTGCCACGATCTACGGCGTTTGGCATCGCACGCGCAGCGAGTGGATGCAGATGCTCAGCGAGGGCGTGGTGCCCTATCTGTTAGCGGTCGCCGGTGTTTATGCATTGATCGGCGTCGCCACGACTCCGATGGTGGCCAGGCCGATGGAGTTCATTCGCTCGATTGGCCAAGTGAATTTGCTCAGCGACGGGACGGACCGAATCGTGACGGTCATTGAGGGCTCGACAGCGGATGTTCCGCCGGAGCAGTTGCCGTTCCTTCCGGCCAACATTTCGTACGACCTTCGCAGCGCCGCGAATTTGACGATTGAGAGTGACAAGACCGTCTACCTGGCGGACTCGGACGATCCGGTCAGTTTTTCCCGCGCGCCCTCGCGTATCAACGCGAACGAGCAATTGGTATTCCGCTACGAAAATCGGGATGTGCCGCCGATTCCGGGTGACCCCACACGCTTGCACATTCAAAACCGCGAAGTCGATCCGGCGACGGTTGTCTTTACATTCAAGTACATCCCCACCATTCCCCAGGCTTCGACAATCGTTGCGGTGTCGATTGCGTTCTTCTTGTTGATTGCGGGCATCGTTGCGTTTCGTCAAGCCGCACCGCGTGTGTGGGCACTCTCTTTGTCGACTGCGAAGAACGAGATGGCCCAACCGCTGTACCTGTTGCTGGTGGCGATCGGGATTTTCGGCGTTTTGCTTTTCGGAATCTACCCGTTCAACACCCTGGGTGACGACATCCGTTTGCTCAAAGATAGCGGCGTGACGTTGATCATGGTGCTGGGGATGCTGCAGGCGGTGTGGAGTGCGGGAACAAGCGTGAGTGATGAGATCGAGGGCCGCACAGCCTTGACGGTCTTGAGCAAACCGGTCAGTCGGCGTTCGTTCATCTTGGGCAAATATGCTGGCATCATGCTGGCCGTGCTGGTGATGTTCGTGATCATCGGGGCGGTGTTGTTAATCGTGATCAGCTACAAACCGATTTACGATGCGCGAGAGACGACTCGCGCGGCCACAACGTGGCAGGAAGGACTTGATGAGGTGATGACCACAGTCCCGGTGCTGGGGCTTTATTTTATGGAGACGATGGCGATTGCGGCGGTCGCGGTGGCTTTGGCGACGCGACTGCCCCTGCTGGCCAACTTCATCACCTGCTTCGTGGTTTACGTGATCGGGAATCTGACCTCCCCCCTGGTGGCCTCAACCGAGGGGAACAACGAACTGGTGGGTTTTGTCGGCAAGTTAATCGCGGTGGTGGTGCCGAATTTGAATGTTTTCAACGTGCAATCGGCGGTGGATGCGGGAAATCCGATCCCTTTGATCTACCTCGCGGCCGCTTTCAATTATCTTGTTTGTTTCGCGGTTGCCGTTTGGATGCTCGCGATGTTGCTGTTTGAGGATCGGGATTTGGCCTGACGAACCACTCAACTCCCACGGACCGGGAATCGGTTCACACGGCGTCTCCGGTCGCCGTGAAGGATTCCCTGATGTCGTTCACATGAGGAGCTGACGAGTTTGCTTGGATTCAATTTCCTTGCCCAGCCAAGAAGCGAAAACGAGGCGCGGGGCTCGATCTTCTCCTTGCTGTGGTCGGTCTCGGCAGGTTTGCTGGTGCCGGTCCTGGTTGTCCTGGTCGGGATGATCGCGGTCG
>JARFQX010000056.1 GCA_029287555.1 Rubripirellula sp.
CACCAGAGGGGCCCAAAAAGCGGGTATGCTGATGATCCGGACCGGCCTCCTCGCCCCGCACGGTTCGCGTCTGATTTCCTGCTTCCACGGAGCGGCTTGATGAACCCCTTTTGGCAACGATTCGCACTCGGATTTTGGCACAGATTGCACCACCGGCTTCTCTGCATCGGCTGGGGCCTCCTCCTGGCCGCCTTCCTGGTTCCGCCCGTCGCCGCCCAAGACGATCCGCCTAAGTCGTGGGAAGCGAGAAAAGCCGAACGGTTCCGTCCAATCACCGAGCAGGAGCGCCAAGCGATCGCGGAGGCAGTTCCGGAGCAGGCCACTGCTAAGCCGCGATCGGATCGCCGCATTTTGGTTTTCTATCGCTGTGAAGGCTTCATTCACACCTCGATCCCGCACGGAAATCTGGCGGTCCAGGAAATGGCTCGTAAGACCGGCGCGTTCACGGTCGACCTGGCCGATACCTACGATGTTTTCAACCGGGAGAACCTGGCGAAGTACGACTGCATCTTGCTGAATAACACCAGTCACATGCAGTTTCCCGAGCCGTCGCAACTCAACGCATTCCTTGACTTTATCGCCGGTGGCAAAGGATTGGTCGGCTTTCACGCGGCGAGCGACAATTTCGGCCGCCATCCCGAGGCGAGGGCGATCGTCGGCGGTCAGTTTGCCGGTCACCCTTGGAATGCGGGTGGTACGTGGGCCTTCAAGCTGGATGACCCCAAGCACATCTTGAATCGTGCGTTCGATGGCAAGGGCTTTTGGTACCAGGACGAAATCTATCAGTACGATCCGAAGACCTACGTCGGTCCGAAGGTACTTCGCGTGTTGGTCAGTCTTGATATGAACCAGGAGGCCGTTTCGGGAAGAATCGACGATGGCCCTCGCGAAGTCCCGGTCTCATGGGTCCGCAAGGCCGGTGATGGCCGAGTCTTCTACACCAATTTCGGCCATCGCGAAGAGACATTCCGAAATCACGTGATGTTGCGGCACATGCTCGATGGCATCCAATACGCGCTCGGCGATTTAGAAGCCGAGGCAACGCCAACCTCCGAATCGCCGGCGACGCCGGTCGCCCTGGCCCCCAACCTGACGACCGCCAATTAGATTGGAAACCGGTTAGCTGGATAGCGTTTTTCTGGAAATCGGTTTGTCAGATCGTCCGCTCCGCACCCCGTTTGCGCTGCTAGGGTGGAATCTGGGTTGCGGCCCGCCCATAATGCGAGATTGTGTATTTCCTACCCTATTCCCCGCCGAGTCCACACAACGATGACTAAGCTGAATCGTCGACAATTCTCTACCATTGCGGCCACAGGCTTCTTTGCAGCAGCGTCCCCGAGGCTATCGCGAGCCCAGAGCCCCAACGAGCAATTGGGCGTCTGCATCGCCGGGGTGAACTCACGAGGTGGTGAGCACATTCGCGGATTCAACAAAGATCCCCGTACGGTGATTCGCGCGATCGTTGATATTGATGAAGAAGTCGGACGCAAGCGGGCCGACCAGGTAGCGGAGATCCAGGGCAAGAAGCCGGAACTGTTCAAGGATGTTCGCGAGGCGATGGACGTCGACGGCGTTGACATTCTTACATGTGCGACACCGAACCATTGGCACGCGCTGATGGGTGTTTGGGCCATGCAGTCGGGCAAGGACGTCTACATCGAGAAGCCGATCAGTCACAATATTCACGAAGGCCGTGCTCTGGTCGCCGCGGCCGACCGCTACGGCCGAATGTTCCAAACTGGAACCCAGTGTCGCAGCAGCCGTGCTTGCCAGGAGGCGATGCAATTCATCGCCGACGGCGGCATCGGCGAAGTCAACTTCGCGCGGGGCTTGTGCTACAAGCGACGAAAATCGATCGGCCCGAAAGGCAACTACCCGATTCCGGAGAATGTCGACTTCAACCTTTGGAGCGGACCGGCGACCTACACCGATCCGAAGCTGACACGCGAGCGATTCCACTATGACTGGCACTGGCAGCGTCATTACGGAAATGGCGACCTTGGGAATCAGGGCCCGCATCAAACGGACATCGCTCGCTGGGGGCTGGGTGTCGATCGCCATCCCAATTCGGTCATCAGCTACGGGGGACGCCTCGGTTACAACGTCGAGCGAAAAGACGAAAACTACGTCGATGCTGGTGACACGGCCAACACGGAAGTCTCGATCTACGACTACGGTGATAAGTGCATCGTATTCGAGACCCGCGGATTGGACGTGTCAACGTCGCTTGGCAAAGAGGTCGAGGCAATGTTTGGCGACAAGCCGGGAAACAAGATCGGAGTGATCTTCTACGGCTCGGAAGGTTATCTCGCCCAGGTGCGATACGACTTCTGTGTCGCTTTCGACAAAGACTATCAGCTGGTCAAAGAGTTTAAAGCGAGCGACGTCGGAGACGCCCACTTCGCCAACTTCATCGACGCGTGTATTTCCAGGGATTACGGTTCTCTCAATGCCAACGCGATGACCGGTCACCTGTCGGCGGGTGTCAGCCACCTCGGAAACATTTCCTACTACCTCGGGGAATCGAACCGTGCCTCGGCCGATGAAATCGAGGCGGCGATCGCCAAGGTAAAGAGCCTCGATGATAACGTTGTCACGTTGCAGCG
>JARFQX010000113.1 GCA_029287555.1 Rubripirellula sp.
GTGATGCGCGGACTCGGCGAAGCCGATGCGGTGCCCGGCGCGATCCACTCGGTGATCGTCGAACGCATTGAAAAAGAATTGATCAGCCAAGTCCTGGCCTCTTGCGGCGGTGTCCAAACCAAAGCTGCGGCCAAGTTGGGAATCAATCGCAATACGCTGCACAAGAAGATCAAGGACTACAACCTGGATGAAGAAGAAGCGAGGGGCGAGTAGCGGACTAGAGTGGCGAGTGGCGAGTGGCGAGTAGCGGACGGTGTCCGGGAATTCCGAGTTGGCCGAATCTAGCGAAGCGCCGATCCGGCACCGATCTACGATTCGATGCCGAGCTAGAACCGTTGCCGGATCGGCGTCGCTGCGCTCCTTGATGCCGGCCTACACGCCACTCGCTGCTCGCTACTTTTTTCTAAAGGTCTGCGGTGGGGTGGCGATGTTGAGTCGTTCGATCACCGCGTTTTCGACTTTCATCGTGCCGGGGCGAATCGACATCGTGCGGACAGCTCCTTCGGGGCCAGCCGATCCATCGGCTCGAGTTTGTCTGAAGATCGCCGGCTCGTTGGGGGCCCCTTCCACCGTAAACAGGTCTTTCGATGAAGAGTAGGACGCCCGCGAGGCGGTTCCTTCGAGCAGCCCTGAATCGTTGCGAGTTCGAAAGACGACTCCGCTGTTGGCTTCCATCTCCCAAGGAGTTGGCGTTCCCGCCAAGCGACGCGAATTGTCGAAGCCAGGTTCGACATTGAATCGCAGGCGGTCACAATCGAGTGTCGATTCGCCGACCGAGATCGCATCCATCTTCTGGGCATCAAACACAGCTTCCCAAGATTCGACGGAGCGGACGCCAACTCGTACGCCGCGGAGAAAATCGAGTTTTCGTGCGTACAGATCGCCCTGCATCGAGTCGTTGAAGACCAAGTGGATGCCGGTGATGCTTCGCTCGTTGGGATCTTTGGCCGATTGGTTTTGACGACCGGACAAGGGTCCATCTGACTTGGGAATCATCCAGCCGCGATACCATCCCGGACCTTGCCCGACCAAGCGGCCACCGGCATCTGGCGAGAGAGTCAGCTGGTTGGCATGCAGCATGTGGCGAGCTTCGAGCACGCCGTCGGTCCCTCGTCGCAACGCCTGGACGATCACGGGGCGCTCGGCAGACTGCATCAACGCGACGCTCTGAACGGCGGCACGGCGCATGGCTTGCATGTCCCTCACCTGCACCGCTTGCGTTAAATCCACCTGCAGCCGGTCTCCTTTCATGTGAAGATTCCAATGCTCACCTTCGTTGACCAACTCGGCGGTGATGTCAACGCCCTCGGTGAGCACGGCAGTGCGACCGTCAAAGATCATCTCGCCCTGCCAGCGGCAGTGCGGCGGCTTGGCCCAACGAATCTTCTCCTGTGACTGGCCGGCTAATCCGGTGGGCAACGCGGCGGTCGGCATTTGGAATTCGCCAGCGGCGTTCATCCAGATCAAGTTATCGCTGGGGCGAACCTGGATCTGCGGTCCGATGAAGAATCCGTCACCGACATCGAATCGAGCCGGCGCGCCGGGACCGCTGGTCAGTTGCAGAATATCTTCGCCGCCACCGTCGATCAGCTGCAATTGATCACCCGTCAGTCGGGCTGGAAGCGATTGGTCGCCAGCGGTGAGTCGATGCACCACTTCAACGGATCCCGCAACGGAGAGCTTCTTTGCGCTCAGCTGCGAACCGTCGCGGCGAAGTTGCGCGCGAATGGAATCGCCACGGATCGTGGGACGCGGTCGGGCGATCGGATCAACGATCTCGCCAGGCTTTCTTGGTTGCACCACCCATTGTCGCAGCGGCGAGGATTGCTCGGGTTGCTCCGAGCCCGCAACCGATTGGGGTGGGGGATCGTCTTCGGAGACAAAGTACAGCAGCAAACGCTTTGTTTCCGCCGCGATCGCGGTGGTGTCGATCCGCACGTCCCCGGAGATTTCGAATCGATCGGGGACGAGTGTCCTTTCTTCTTGCGTGCCTGGCTTGATGCTCGGTTTGAGGACGCCGGCGATCGAATTGGCTCGAAACTCGCCACCATCACTCATCCACGCATGAACCTCTCCATCGACCCACAGCTCAACGGACGATTGGAGCGGATCGGATGTCGGGCGACCCATCGGTTGCACCTTGACGCCGTCGCGCCACTGCGCCTTGCGAAGCGGAATCGCCGGATCATTGATTTGAACGATCCCGGCGCCTTGCGCGTCAATCACGCCGATCGCCTTGGGCTGCTTCGGATCAAACTGGTAAACCAATCGGGCCAGGCGCGCCGAAATGCCGCGTCGCCGCAACTGGATTCCCTTGCTGCCTTCGGCGCGGATCATTCCCTTGGTTACGTTCAGCTCGATTCTTTCCGCTGCCAGATCCGCCTCGAAGCTTGGGAGCTTGGCCACCGCCGGATCTCCCGAAGCGATGATTTCCGTTAACCAGTCAATCGGCGACTGTCGCTGGATCGATTCATTGGTGGGATCATTGAGCGTCAATTGCAATGCGTCGCAATCGAATCGATCGGCTAGTTTGCCGGGCACGTGATGGACCAGCGAGACGGAATCCCGCAGTGTTAGTTGATCAAGAGCAAAGTCGTATTCGACCCGACCACCGCAAGCGATCGAGATCATGGCCGATCGATCCGAGGCAATCGCGGTGGGTGTTCGATCGGGGGCTTCGGCCGTCGGGGCGGTTGCCCGCCACAGCCCACCGCTTTGCAGGGGCATGACCAACTCATCCAGGTAGATCAGCTCCATCCGATCGAGCACGGTGGAGACGTTGCCGGACGAGCCGCCCGGAGCGGCAGGTCCCGCCAGGTAGATCGTCAAGTCGCGGCCCAACATCCGTGCTCGACCCACGTTCATTTCGATCGCCTCGGTCGTCCAGATCTTGCGAGCGTCGATCCCGACATTGGCCGTCCGGATATCGATCGGGTCGTCTTCGCCAGGCTCTCCGCGCCGATAGATGTGAACCTCGCCCATCATTCGGCCGCGATCAATCGGTGGTGCCCCGCCACTCATCACATCCAGGGATTCGGTGAACTTGATCTCCGCACCGGCCGCTGCATCGAGGATGACCGGGGCTGTGGAACGCCTCGCCGACATCCCGCGTCCAATCACGACCGAGACTGGCCACAGCTTCCATTGGTCATCGTTGGTCTGTTCCCAGTTCTGAAACAACAACATGCCTTCGGCTGTCTGCAATTGTTTGCAAGGCCCGAGTTGCCAGGAGCCTTCGGGAAAGACATCACTCAGCGAGTCGTCCGCCTGCAGGATCGGGTCCTCGGCCATCGCAACCGTCTCGACCGGAGGCGGTTGCATCAGCGGCGTGACCGTTAGCTGATAAGCGATGGCCAGCACCGAAAGGATGGCGAAGGCGATCAGGTATTGTCGAAGACGCTTCCACATTGCGGACTGGCATCAGCGCGAACAGAAGATCAACGATTCCGTGACCATGCACCGTTCGTGGCGGTGCAAACGAAACGCGATCACGTTCTACCGACGCAAATGCTCCTCCCATCGCTGTTTGGCTCGAAGCAGACGCTCGATCAATTCGCGCAGCGCGGCATCGCCGCCGTTGCTGCGCAGGATCCAATGAGCCGTCTCCTGGACATCCGTGGCGGCATCGGCTGGGCACACCGCCAGCGCCACATGCTTCATCACCGGCAAGTCCGTCAGATCGTCACCGATGTAACAGACCTGGTCGGGCTGACATCCCATCTCGGCCATCATTCGCTGGGCCGACGGCAGTTTTTCTTCGCGGCCCTGCGCAACGTAACGAATGCCCAATTCGGTGGCACGTCGCGAGACGACGACGCTCTCGCGAGCCGTTAAGATGCCAAAATGAAATCCGCTGAGCATCCACAACTTGATGGCCAGCCCGTCGCGAACGTGAAAGTTCTTCGTTTCCACCCCGGCACTGTCGTAAATGATCCGGCCATCGGTCATCACCCCGTCCACGTCCGAGAGAACGCAACGGATTGGTGCGGCAACGTCAAAGTCGGTCTGTAGTTTTGGCGGCATCGGGGCGAAAGGATCCTAATAATCGAATCGGAAAGCTCATACTTGTTTCGTGTTGGTGCTGTTAGACATCGCCAGGATGGAAGCCGCATCATTGGAGTCACTCAGCGATACCAGGTCGGTGATGTCCAACATTCCAATGGGTCGGCCGCAATCATCGATGACGGGCAACTCACTGATCCGTCGATGCGACATCACGGCCATCGCTTCGGAAAGAAGGGAGCCTTGTTGGGCCGTCGTTGGATCAATGGTCATGCGTATTGAGATCGGTTGATCGAGGGCCCGGTCATCTCGGGTCTCCAACAGCCGTGCCAGGTCACTGTCGGTGAACAGACCGGCGAGGACGCCACTCTCGTCGACCAACATGACCGCACCGGTGCGACGCGGTGATTGCGACGCGGTCACCATCGCCTGGCGGACCGACGCATTCTTGGGGGCAACCCGGCAGACTTCCAAAGGCCGCATGATCTGATCCACCACCGCTAGCTTGCGTCCGAGTGCACCGCCAGGATGGAAGCGAGCAAAGTCTTGAGGCGTAAATGAGCGAAGTCGACTCGCCAACATCGCGATTCCGTCGCCGACAGCCATCATCACCGCCGTGCTCGAGGTGGGGGCTAATCCGTTGGGACACGCCTCGTCGTGCCTTCCGATGGTCACGGCGCAGTCGGCCGCGACCGCCAAGGGGTTATCGTCCGTCGCCGTGATCGCGATCAACCCATTGCTGTTTTCGCGCAGGTAGGGGGCGATCCGAACGACTTCCTCACTGCGTCCTGAGTTGCTGATCGCCCAGACGAGATCGCCGGATCGCAACCGGCCCAAGTCGCCATGGACCGCTTCGGAAGGATGCAGAAAGTGGGCGGGCGTTCCCGTGCTGGCCAACGTCGCCACCAGCTTCTGTCCTACCAGACCGGCTTTGCCGACTCCCGTGATGACGACGCAGCCGGCACAGTCCGCGGTCATCTCCGCCGCGCGGACCGCTTCGCTCGAAAGAGCCGCGGCGCTTCTCAGAATCGCGGAGCCTTCGGCCGCCACGCATTCGCGCAGCATCCGCAATCGCTCCAACAGGGTTGTCGGAAAGTGGGAATCGACGGATTGACGGTGGGCTTCGGTAGTCAAGGCGAGACCTTCCTTGGTGCTTCGCATTGGGGGATCACGGATGCCGAGCCAATCCTAACCAGAACTGATGCGCCGCCACAACGTTAGCTCAGCGAGACGCTAGCATTTCGGTGGGTCAACCCAGATCAGCCGCCAGTCGAAGTGGCTCAGCTTTCGCCTCGTGCTCGCCGTGCCTCCACCGCACCACCGTAAATCTCGTGTGACACAAGCAAAATCATTCCCAGCAGCAGGGGAAGGATGTAATAGAGCACGCGAAAGATCAGCACCGATGCCAGCACCGAGTCACCCACCGAACCCTTCAGGAGTGTCAAGAGAATGACTTCCAGCACGCCAAGCCCCCCGGGAACCTGGGTCATCAATGACACGGCGATGGCGACCAGGTACGCGGCGAGTACAACCGGAAACGGAACGACGGCATCCCCAGGCAATACCAGGTAGAGGGCCGTTGCCGAGATCAGGAGATCGACGGCGGCAACCGATGCCTGCACCGCCATCAGCCCCGGTTCGGGTGGGCGCAGACGCAGATCACCGACTGGGAACGGTTTACGCCAAACCGAACAAATAATCAGGTAGCTGACCGCCAGAGAAAGCAGGATGATGCCGACGGTTTGCGTCCCGAACGGCAGGTGTACCTCGGCCGGCAACTCAACCGGAACCGCCACCAGCACCGTGCCTCCCAAAAACCACAATCCGCTCCAAAACGTCAAACCCAGGATGGTGATCAACACCACGATCTGGCTCGGTGTTAAACCCCAACGTGAGTAGAAGCGAAACCGAATCGGGGCCGACGCGAGAATCGTTCCCAAATTGTTGCCCAGGCTGTAGCCGAGGAAGGAAACGAGGGCGACTCGGCGCAGCGGAATCGATCGACAAAGGTATCGCAGCGCCAACAAGTCGTAGCAGATCAACAAGCCGTAGTTGAGCGCGATAAGAAATGCTGCGAAGGTGAGATACAGCGGGGGAACCCCCGTCAACCCGGCGACAAATTCATCCCAGGTAATGCTCTTTGCCTCGAGAATTAGCAGCCTGATTGCCAGCGCGAAGAGTACCGCTGCTAGCACGGGACCGGCGATCGCACGAAGTTTTCGTTTTGCCAACGTGATCGCCGCGTGGTGGTAGAGAGGGGACCGGTCAAGATGGTGACCATTGTCGAAGGTACGACGCCGCTCGCAAGCCCCGCGGGCATTCGATCCGATCGCGAGGATTGCCCGCTGGACACCTCCCCGACGACGTGTTGCAATCATTCAGGAATCGGCCCGCGGCGAATCGGACGGCCGTTGACTTCCCAGAATCCTCGAAAGCAGACAAGACGACATGGCCCAAGTGAAACACGAGTTGGTGGTGCTGGGGGGCGGCCCGGCTGGTTATGTGGCAGCGATTCGCGCAGCCCAGCTGGGGATGGATGTTGCCTGCATTGATGAAAATGAACGATTCGGCGGAACCTGCTTGCGGGTGGGTTGTATCCCCAGCAAGGCGCTCCTCGAATCAAGCCACTTGTACGAGGAAGCCACCCATCGGTTCACCGAGCATGGGATCAAGGTCGCCGGGGTCGAGTTGGACCTCGACGGCTTGATGGCGCGAAAGGACAAGATTGTCGATACGCTCACCGGCGGGATCGACCTGCTCTTTAAGAAACGCGGCGTGAAACCTTATCGTGGTCGCGGACGGTTTCTCGATGCCCGTACCTTGAAAGTCGACGGTGACGAATCGACGACGATCGAGGCGGACCGCGTCTTGATCTGCACCGGGAGCCGTCCGGCCCGGCTCGGCGGAGTGGAAGAGGACAATGATCGAATCGGTAACAGCACCACGGCGCTTTCTTTTCCTGACGTTCCCGGACGACTAGTGGTCATTGGTGGAGGCTACATTGGAATGGAACTCGGTAGCGTTTGGAATCGACTCGGTAGCGAAGTGATCGTCTTGGAGGCTTTCGATCGGATCCTGCCTGGCATCGATTTGGAAGTCGGCACCTTGGCCCACCGCGCGTTCAAGAAGCAGGGAATCGAGATTCGCACCGAGACCTTCGTTGAATCGGCCCAGCGCGACGGTGAGAAGTGTGTGGTCAAGGTAAAGAATGCCGATCCGATTGTCTGTGACCGCGTCTTGCTTGCTACCGGGCGGACGCCGGTAACCGATGAATTGGGGTTGGAGTCGATCAATCTGGGAACCGACAAACGCGGCTTTCTGGCCGTGAACGATGACTTCGAGACATCCGTCGAGGGCGTTTATGCCTGCGGTGACTGCATCGGTGGTGCGATGCTTGCACACAAAGCGATGGAGGAGGGGATTGTCTGCATCGAACGGATGGCGGGAATGAAGAGTCACATCAACTATGACGTGATACCGGCGATCGTCTACACCCATCCGGAGATCGCCACGGTAGGCGCCAGTGAGGAGCAGCTTCGTGAGTCGGGAACCGAATACAAGAAAGGAATCTGTCCTTACGGTGCCAACGGTCGGGCGCGAACGCTCGGGGAGGTGGAGGGTCGGGTCAAAATCCTGGCCGACGCCACCACCGATCGCGTTCTCGGTGTGCACATCATTGGAGCGCGGGCTGGCGACATGATTGCCGAAGCCGCGGCGGCGATGGAGTTCGGTGCCAGCAGTGAAGATATTGCGCGGACCTGCCATGCGCATCCAACGCTTGCCGAAACGGTGCACGAAGCGGCGCTCGACGTGGAAAAGCGCGCGATTCACACGGTTTGACTTGCCGACAATCGGGCAATCAGCACCTCCCTTTTCCCCGCCGGTGGTCCCGGAACGCGTTGCACTTCGAATCCCGCTTGAGCAAAGCTATCCCGTACCTCGCGGCTGACGGCGTAAGTCACTAGTCGGCCATCGGTGTTCAACCGTCCTCGCAACTTCTTCAGGAAGTCCGGTTTCCAGAGATCGGGATTTTCCGACGGGGCGAATGGGTCGAAGTAGATTGCATCGACCGGTTCGATTGTCGAAAAGTCAATCGTTCTCGCGTCGCCGTGGGTCAGCCAAAGTGTCTGTCTGTCATTGGGCTGCCAGCGGTGTCGGCCTGGTGGGACGGTCGGGCCAAGTGAATCGAACCACTCGAAGAACGCATCGACCAGTTGCGGTTTGCGAAGGAACCGACCGAGCTGCAACTGCGACAAGACTTTCGAGCTTAGCAGTTCGTATTCGATCGACTCGTATCGTAGAGGAGTGCCGGCCGTGACGGCGGCGTCGAGGGTCATCAGCATGCCGAGGCCGGTGCCAAAGCCAATTTCCAGCACGGAAGTCGGTTGCCCGGTCTGCAGTCGATTCGCCACGGCGCTGTTGCCGAGGTAGACGTGCGTGGTCTCCGAGGCGGCTCCCGATCCACTGTGGTAGGCCACCTCGGAGTCGCGCCGAATCAGCGTTCGGCTTTGGTCGTCGGTCACCTGGATCAACAAATTGGCATCGTGGATTGAAAAGGTTTCGCGTTGTGGTGGCATCTGAACGGATTTCCCTGCTCAATGGACTTCGCTTCTCCATGGACTTCCCTGGGAGCCGAGGCGGCGCGGGTGGGCAATGTTGGGGATTGACCGAAGGGGATGATCGCTGGGGAGGATAAAGTTTCGGCGAAACGGCCGCAAAGGGGGCGTGAAGCCCCACCCGTTCTGGCCCGATCGGGCGGCGTGATTCGAAATTCGCCCGGTCACGTTCCGGCCGTCGGCATTTCGCTTGGTTTGCGTGCGGAAGGAAAGTGAGCCTAGAATCTAACCAGCCCCGACGGATCATTTTCTGCTTATCGAAAAACCGCTCGCTCCGTTCATCGACTCACACTTCTGGATGACGACCTTGTTGAATCGCGACACCGGCCACGAAGGTATCACGTCGGCGAGCTCTACCCGAGCCGTTTCGCCCCATCGGGAATCGGCCGATGCGGCACGCGGCGACCGGCATTCGCCTGAGCGGCTGCTGGAGGGAATTCATCTGGCTCGCGAGCGATTGCAGCAGGTGATCCGTGGCAAAGAGGAAGTGATCGACGCCGTTTTGACCGCGATGTTGGCCGAGGGCAGCGTGTTGCTCGAGGACGTACCTGGGGTTGGAAAGACGACCCTCGCGAAATCGATGGCGGCTCTGATCGATTTGAAATTCCAGCGGGTGCAGTGCACGCCGGATCTGTTGCCCGCGGACATCCTGGGGAGTTCGATCTTTCAACCGGGCAAGGGCGTTTTCGAGTTTCGGCCCGGCCCGATCTTTTGCGACTTGTTGATCGCAGACGAGGTCAACCGGGCTTCACCGCGCACCCAAAGCGCGCTGCTTGAGGCGATGGCCGAAGGTCAAGTTACGGTGGATGGGCAGCGGCACGATTTGAAACAGCCGTTTATCGTGATTGCAACCCAGAATCCAAGCGGATTCGAAGGGACCTTTCCGCTTCCCGAGTCGCAACTTGACCGCTTCTTGTTGAGACTTTCGATGGAGTATCCGGACGTTGACAGTGAAATCGAAATGCTGCTTGACCGGGAGACCGACGATCCTCGGTTTCATCTTGAAGCGGTCATGCATCGAGATGATCTGGTTCATCTGCAGCGTTTGGTTCGTCAGGTCAACGTTGATCGAAAAGTTGCGGCGTACATTGTCGAGTTGGTCGGCGCGACGAGGCTGGATCCTCGTATTCGGATGGGATGTAGTCCGCGAGGGTCCAAGATGCTGCTTCGAGCCTCTCAGGCGCGGGCCGTGTTGGAGGGACGCCAGTTTGTTGTTCCCGACGATGTTCAGGCGATGGCGGCACCGGTGATCAGCCATCGCATCACGCTCCGCAACGCTTCGGCATCGACGCGCGACGCGGCCAATATCATTGGGGAACTTATCGGGCAAATCGAGGTGCCCGTGTGAGTGTTACCACCTTGGCAGCGGTCCCGAAACGGAACTCGGTCAAGACTCGCCGGGGGACGCGGCTTCGCCGACTCGGGCGGCGGGTTTGGCGTCTGCTCATCAGTCCGATCCGAATGTTTTTATCGGTTCGTCGGTCGATGACGGGGGCTTCAGCGACCCTGTTGGTCATCGGCATCGTGACGCTGAACATCATTTGGGGCTATCCCTGGGTGGGCATGTTCTCCGCCTGCGTGTCGTTGCTGCTGATTGGTTGGGCGATCAACCGGATCATGCGTCCAAACCTGGGCTTTCAGTTCACGCTTCCCCGGTCGGCTCCCGCAGGCCAACCGGTATCGGTTTCCCTGCACGGCCGAAACGACGGGCGCCTGCCGGCTATCGCTGTGACGGTTGAGTTCTACGAGCCACGCCCTCGTCGACGGCGAAAGTCGTTACCTGGTGCTCACAGTCCGACCGTCTTGTCGCCGCCCCAATGGGTCGATTTGATTGAATCGGGCGCGAGGTTCAACTTGACTTCGGCGATTCAATACGAGCGCCGCGGTGTTCAAGAGTTGCCCGATATCCGTGTTACCAGCTCATTCCCCTTTCATCTCTTTCGTTCCACTCGAAAACGACCTAGCCAAGTCGAAATTGCGATCACTCCGCGACTCTTGACCGGTGACGAAGACGCGGTGGCTCGAGGCATGCTTGATGCTTTAGGTGGGTGGTCCCACAAACTTCTATCGGGCGACGCGCTCGATTATACCGGCAGTCGTGAATACCAGACGGGCATGCCGGTCAGACGCTGGGACTTTACTTCTTGGGCCCGTTTGGGTCGTCCCATCGTCCGCGAATTTCAATCCCCGTCGATTCAGCTGGTCAGCTTGATCGTGGACACGTCGCGAGAAGCGCCCGTGTCGGGAGGCGTTGATCCGTTGCTGGAACGATTATTGTCCCTGGCTGCGACCGCGGTGACGTCGCTGACCCAGCGTTTGGTTCGGGTGCAGTTGTTTCTCACCAGTGAGGCCTCGCAGGATATCTCCGCGACGACATCGGCGGTCACACCGTCGGATAGCGAGTCGATGTTGATTCGACTAGCGGAGGCTTCTGGTGTTACCGCGGAAATCGCCGAAGCGCGGATCGAGCGGGCCCTCGACCGGATTGGCCGTTCTCCGACCATGCTCTTCACGACGCGTTCCAACATTCAACTTCCGCATGGCCGGTCATCGGGGATTACCCTGTTGCGCGTTGATCCACCTCCGGTCGGGGGTCGCGAGACGGTCGGGGATCGCGAGACGGTCGGGGGTCGGAGACGAATCTCCCCGCGACCGGCCGTGTCGTCGAAGTCATCCTTGTGATGGGCACGAGTGCATGTCAACGCTGCGAAGTGAATTGAAACTCGATGGACGCTTCGTCCTCGGCTTGCTGCTGTGGTCGCAGGCAATTTTCGTCGCTTCGACGTTTCGCAATTGGTACGTCGTGATGTCGTTGACGGCGTTGGCAACCGCTCTGGTGGTACTACTTGATTGGACCGGTGGTGGTGAGCCATTGTCGCGTCGGATGCTGCCGCGTTGGGCGCGTTGGCTCCTGGTTTTTGTCGCCTTTCTGATCATCTCGGGTCTGGTTGCACTCGGGAGAATTGGGAGCCAGGTGGGGGAAGAGATCAACGTCGTGTTCGTGGGGGTGGACATTCTTGCCCACGCCGCCCTGATCGCAAACCTGATCGTCTGGGTGCTGCATCCGAGGCGGGGTCACGTTGCGATGCTACCGCTAGGCATGATCGTTGTTCTTTTGGCGGTTGCGGGGGGTGGCGCCAGTGTGTCGTTGGCGGCCCAGACGACCGTCGCGCTTGCCACCTGTCTGGCGTACACACTGGGGGCGCAGATCATCTTGGGGTCGGAACGGAATTCCGGAGGTCTGCTACTTGCTCGTGATCGGAGGTCTGATCGTTCCGCCTGGCTTTCGACGGTTTTCTCTTGGCTCGCGCTTTCGGTGTTGATGATGGGAACCAGCGCGATCGCCAACGCCACCAGCTTTGTTCTTCCCACGATTCAGAATCGATTGCAGGAGCAACTCAAAGCCTCGCTCGACGCGGTTGATGAGCAATCGGTAATCGGGGGGACCCGCTACGTTCGGGGCGGTCGATTGGGATCGATTCGCCAACACATGCTGGGTAATCCGCGGGAGATCGCCCTGCAGGTCTATTCGAAGGTGTCGCCCGGTTACCTGCGAGGCAACGCCTTTGATGTCTATCGGGGAGGACGCTGGGTGGATTCGGGGAGTCTTGAGTTTTTGCGATTCCGCGGAGGAGACGGTGTGCGTGATCACAGTGTCACGCCGATCGGCGAGGGTAGCACGGTGCTCCGCAGCAGTGGGAAATCCGCCCTGCAGAGATTCTCTTTGGTCCCGTCATCGACGCGGCCGGTGATTTCGCTGGAGATTCACAACGATCCAATGAAGGGACCGATGGTTTTTCTTCCCCTGGCAACACAGTGGCTCGAGGCGAGGAGTCGCGAGTTGTCGGTCAGCAACCATGGGATCGTTCGTATGGGCGTGGATGTCACGCGTCCCTACGTCGCCGGGGTCGGTTTTTCGTTGCCGCCGGAGGAACTGTCAGAGTCGACACGCGCAATAAGTCTTGAGATCTCGGAATCGGTCCTGCCTTTGGTCAGAGCGACGGCTAAGCGGGTCTGCGGAGGGGCCGATACGGCGACCGGCAAAGCGGCGGCGATTAGCCGCTATTTTCAATTGGAATACGACTACAGCCTTTCTCGCAGCAGGTCACCCCGCGGCGTTGATCCGGTCAACTATTTCCTGCGAACCAGGCACGACGCACACTGCGAGTTCTTCGCAACCGCGACCACATTGATGCTCAGGAGCGTTGGTGTTCCCGCGCGATACGTCACCGGATACGTCGTCGATGAACCGAGCGAAGATGAGTCGGGGCTGTGGTTGGCACGAAACCAGGACGCTCATGCCTGGGTCGAAGCCTTTGACGATTCGACGGGGCGTTGGTTTGCGGTGGAATCGACCCCGGGAAGAACCTACCGCACGATTGAGCCCGAATCCGAACAGGAGACCAGCGTCAGCATCCTCTCCGGATTGTTGGATGCCGCAGACGACGACAATGATTCGTGGATGAGTCGATTGATTGGTTGGATTGCATCCATTCGAGCTTCCGAGCCGCTGCTGGTGCTCTTCCGTTTCACGCAGTTGCCCCTGTTCCTATTCCTTGTCTTTCTGCTGTGGAGCCGATACTTGAAGCCGCGGTACGCTGGTGGGGACCAGGCGGAGCATCTGTCTCGTAAGATGCTGCGGCAGGTGGACCGGCAAATGCGAAAATTCGCGTTGGTCCGACACCCGAGCGAAACGCTCTATCAGTTTGCCGATCGGATTGATCAAGCTGCCACCGAGTCCAGCGATCCTGACCGCGCGGACGTCATCGGAAGGCTTTCCCAAGCCGCCAGGTGGTATCGCGACTACGCCGATGCCCGCTACCAAGGGCAGCTACCGCAAGCTCTGTCGTAGTCTTCGAAAGGGTAGAGATTACAAAATGCGGTCAGGGCCAAAGGGCAGCGGCCCATGTCTTCTAAGATTCCTGTTGCGTGAAACTGGCTGTTTCGAAACAATCCCCAAACTCAGAACCTCGCCGCAGCCTGCGAGGACGTATCAAAGGGATTCTATTTGCTAATCGAAATTCAGTTGGCTCGTGGCTCAAACGCACGAAGTTGGCTGGGCCGGAAAAGGGAGTTAAGGGTCATGACCATCTTTCGAATTGGATTGTTCTTCGCGGCGGTGAGCCTTTTCGTCGCCACCGACGCCAACATTGCGTTCGCACAATCAAGGCAAATCGATGGGGAGTTGAAACGCCTGCAAGGGACTTGGCGCGTGGTCGAGCTGGTGGAAAACGGTCAGACGATTCCCGAAGACCAGATGCGGGCGGCCCTTCCCGGAGGTGGTCTGGTGGAAATCGTCGACAGCACTCTGCTGTTCAAGTCGCCCGTTACCGGGCAGAAGAGCACCAAGAGTTTCCGAATTGACGAGAGCAGCTACCCCAAGAAGATCGCGATCTTCGATCTCGACCGAATGACGGGCCAGGGGGTCTACGAGCATGATGGCGGCAAGCTTGTCATCTGTGTTGCCGCGCCGCCAGCCGCCGTGCCGGCCGACTTTAGCGCGCCAGCCGGATCGAATCGCACGTTGTTGGTCATGGTTCCGTACAACGAGTCGGAGCTGGCAAGCAACAAAATCGATCTGGGACCGCCCCCGAGCGTGGCGCGTTCGTCCAGTTCTTTTCCCCCGGTGCCAAACACGATCCCACAAGCGTCATCATTTCCGGGAACCGCGCCGTCGCCCAGTCCTGTGCCGGCGGCAAACCAATCCGCGGCGGGTAGGATTCTCACCGACGCCGAAGTGAAGCAGATGCTCGTTGGCAAGTGGCGGATGAACGATGGATCGGGACTGATTGACATCACGATCGATGGTCGAGGCGTTTTCAGCAGCTATCGTCACACGCAGCAAACGCAAAACTTCCACCAGATCTTCGTGCCCACTCCCGTCTCGTCGGGAACGTGGGCGGTCAAGAGCGGTCAGTTGTTCCTCAACGTAACCTCGTCTTGGCGGGCCGACGTCAACAATACAACGATCATCTTTGCCGTGCGTTCGATTTCGCCCAGCGACGCGAT
>JARFQX010000126.1 GCA_029287555.1 Rubripirellula sp.
TTCCGGGAGTTCGATTGCCTCGGGGATCATGTCGACTTCGAGTAGACCGTCAGAGTCAAGCGGATCATCGAATTCGGGCGGGGTGGCAAATTCAATCAAACCTTCATCTTCGCGGATTGCTTCCGGTTTCTCAATCTCCTCCACTTCCAGTGTAGATATCGCGGCATCGACGGCCGATCCGACGGGCATTTCGCCCCGATACCGTAAAGGCTCACAATACCATGGGTCTTGCGGCCTCGGCTCAAAGCCGCCAGCCAACGCCAAATAGAGCCCCACTCGGATCAGCAATAATTCTAACCGTGCGGCGAGCAATTCGCGTTGAAGGCGTTGCTCAGCGGTTTTTGAGCTCAAGACGTCCAGATAGCTGACATCTTCGAAGGCCCCCGACGAGTACTGAATTAGCAACACTTCGGCCGCCAGCCCAGCCAGCTCCGTCTGCTCTTCGAGATGGCCAATACGCTCTAGCTGGTATCGCTCAAGCGCCAAGCTGTCTTCGACTTCACGCAGGGCATTGAGCACCGTTTCTCCATATTCGTTGAACCTTTGGCGAACCACGGCGCCGGTGCGATCAACCTCTGCGCGGCGCTGGCCACCGTCGATCAACGGAGCGATCAACTGGCCACCGATCACAACGAACCAATCTCGAAACAGTGTCTCCGGTTGATCGGCCACATTGAGGACCGAGCCAGACAAATTGAGACGCGGATACTGCGCGCTGATCGCCGAAGCCACATCTCGATCCGCAGCCATGAAGGCCAGGAAGTCGCGACGCACATCGGGTCGTCGAGTCAGCAACTCAGACGGCAATCCGGTATCGGGTAGCGGCGCCAAGGCGGGCAATTCCGTACCCGGTTCGTAGCTCGCCTCTTGAGGCATTTGCCCGAGGAGCACCGCCAGTTGATGTTCGAGGACGTCAATTCGAGCCTTGACCACCGCCGCCTGCTCGCGCGTTGACTCGACCAACTGCCGTTGACGCCACACATCCGGGGCCGAGGACTGTCCCTGGCCGAATCGCCCCTCTTGAAGCTCCAACCCGAAAAGATTGGATTCAATCTGTACGTCGAGCAATTCCAACTGGGCGTGGGCTTCGATCAGTGACAACCAGGTTCTCGTGATCTCGGCCGATAACGTCAGCGCGATGGCTTGGTAGTCGGCACCGGTCGCCGCGGCTCTCAGACGCTCCGCTTCCACCCGTGATTCGATC
Source organism: Rubripirellula sp. (assembly GCA_029287555.1). GTDB lineage: Bacteria > Planctomycetota > Planctomycetia > Pirellulales > Pirellulaceae > Rubripirellula. The sequence continues at coordinate 1,205 of JARFQX010000126.1, forward strand.
TGTCCCCACAGGTCGACTTGATAGGAAACGTCGAATCCCCAGGTGTAGAGGCCACGATCCCGCCCGGGACCAAAGTCGCCGAGGATCTCGGCCACACCGTCGACATCGGGCCAAAGGTCGGAGGCCTCACGGCGAGTCAGAGCCCGCGCCGCCCTCAACCGCTGGAGGGCGGCGGCTAGCGTGAAACTGCCGTTGAAGGCCTCTTCGACCAGAAAATCCAAGCGTGGATCTTCGAAAGTCGTCCACCAACGATCTGGCACTACCATTTCGCCGCTGGAGGAGAAAGGAGGTGGAGTCTCGGTCGGGAAAGTTGCCGTCACCTCTCGCTTGGCGCAGCCGGCAACCAACAGTGGCCCCACAAAGAGGAGCCACCGCAATGAGGATTTGCGTACCGAGCCGATCGTACCCATAACCTCACCTCTAGGTTCCGTTATGGATCAAAGACAAGGTCGATTTCGCGATGTCTACCGCCTTGACGCGACGTTCGACAGAGAAACCGACCGAATCCGGTCAAAGCGGCACGTTTTCAGATCATTCTTGTGCTCCGTGGAACGGTGTCGAGGTCGTCATCGACATGACTCTGTGTTGAGCCGAGTTCGATTCAATGGCGCGGCGTGAAACACGATCTGGGCACCGGTCTTCACAACCGGTCAATGATGGTAATGCCCACGTCCGTCAAGGAATCCATATTCGTCAGCGCCTCGATCGCAGCTTCGAGCGTGATCCTGCTGCCAACTAACTTGTCCGGCTCAAGGAGTCCTTGGTCAATCATGCTCAACATGTCGGGGTAAGCATGGGCCTGCATACCATGACTTCCCAGCACTTGCAGTTCCTTGGCGATGAGTTGATCCATGGGAATCTTGGGATGCTCATCTCCGCCGAGCATCAGCCCCACCTGCACGTGTCTGCCTCGAGGCCTGAGGCACGCGATGGAGTGAAAGCACGTCTCGGGACTTCCCAGCGCATCGATCGACACGTGCGCGCCGCCGTCGGTGACCGCCTTGACCGCCTCGACCACATCATCGCAAGTGCTTGCGTTGACTGTTTCCCTGGCACCGATCGTTTTCGCAAACTCGAGTTTGTTGTCCGCGATATCGATCGCGACCACGCCGCCACCGAGTGCCTGGGCGATCATTACCGCTGAAAGGCCAACGCCGCCGCACCCGTGCACGGCGACCCACTCGCCGCCGGCAACGCGCCCCTGGGCCGCCAGAGCGCGGAACGACGTTGCGAAACGGCATCCGAGACTTGCGGCGGTCGCGAAATCAATGGAATCCGGCAACGCCACGAGGTTGGTATCCGCAAAATCAACAGCAACGTACTCGGCGAAGGAACCCCAGTGCGTAAACCCCGGTTGGAACTGGTCCGGGCAGACTTGCTGATTCCCTGAAGAACACTCTGGGCAGATTCCGCACCCGGCAACAAATGGCATCGTTACACGTTCACCAACCTTCCAATTCCTGACCGATTTTCCTACCGACTCGATCTGGCCGGCGAACTCATGGCCTGGCACGTGGGGAATTTGGATGCCCGAGTCATGTCCCATCCAACCATGCCAATCACTTCGGCATAAGCCCGTGGCGGCGACTCGAATCACCACGCCGCCGTCGGCCGGTGTTGGATCATCCACGGTGACGATTTGTGGTCTCGTCCGAAACGCTTCGTAAACCATCGCTTTCATGTTCGAATCCTTGCAGCGTGAAGCTGATCGCGTATCGGAGGCTCCGATCAACGACCGACCGATCTCTCGGCTCGAACGGTCTCTGCGCGAGCATTTTCGCAAATGTCGTTGCTGCTTTCGTCTGAAATCATCCCAGTTGGCTGATCGCGATGCCAGTGGCGAGGGATGAGGGGCGAGGGATGAGGGGCGAGTGGCGAGAGGCGAGAGGCGAGTGGCGAGGGGCGAGTGGCGAGTGGCGAGAGGCGAGAGGTGAGGGGCGAGGGGCGAGACTCTGGATGCTGGATGCTGGAACCGTTACAAAGATGGGAAAGAAGCGTCGATGCTCACTGGATTAGCGGCAATGAAGTGCTTTCGATACGCAGCGACTTTGCTCTTCGCGGTCATGCTTGGTTTGGACGCCCGAGGGGCCGATCGGCCCAACATCGTGTTGATATTTGTCGACGACATGGGTTATGGCGATCTGGGTTGCTACGGGAACGAAGTCAACCGGACGCCCAACATCGACCGCCTTGCCGCCGAAGGACAACGTTGGACGAGTTTCTACTCATCCGGATCGACCTGCGTACCGAGTCGCCGCGGCCTGATGACCGGTCGACATCCTGCTCTGATGGGGCCAGCGAATCTCGTCGACGTTCGAGAGAAACTGATGCCCACGCTGCTGAAGCGAAACGGCTACGCCACTGCGATCTTGGGGAAGTGGCATCTGGCCGGCTATCCCAAGGATTTTGCGACCTCGCCGATGCATCCATTGGAATGTGGTTTCGACTTTCACTATGGAACCCCGGGCAGCAACGACGTACCGGCACCCAAGGGCAAGGTTCAAAATCGCGAAGTCTTTGACACCTGCGATAAGTTCACATTCCAGGTTCCGCTGATCCGTGGTCGCGAAGTCATCGAGTTTCCGGCGAATCAGGAGCTATTTACTTCTCGCTACACGGAGCAAGCGGTTCACTGGATTCAAATGAACAAGGAGGGGCCTTTCTTTTTGTATCTGGCCCACAACATGCCGCACGCGCCGGTCTTTGCTTCGGAAGACTTCCAGGGCCGGAGTCAAGGCGGACGATATGGCGATGTGATCGAGGAAATCGACTGGTCGGTCGGCCAAGTCATGCAGGCGATCGAAGACGCCGGCATTGATGAAGAAACGCTTGTTGTCTTTACCAGCGACAATGGTCCCTGGTCAATGTTTGGTCCCCACGGCGGAACGGCCAAGCCGCTGCGCGGGGAAAAAGGCACCTCCTGGGAAGGTGGCTTTCGAGTGCCGGGCATCTTTCGCTGGCCCGGAAAGATCAAACCAGGTGTTGTCGATGGCATGGCCGCCAATCTTGACCTCCACGCGACGTTCGCAAGACTCGCTGGTGGTTCTGCACCGGACGAGAGCGTCACATCGCAGCGCGGCTACATTTCTCGCGACTTGAGCGAGACGTTACTTCACGGCAAATCGAGTCCTCGCAAACGCTGGCTTTACGGCGGCGGTGCCTTGGCCTTCCGCAGCGGACCCCACAAGATCCATCTCGGAACCAAGGATCGCTCCTCGAACCCCGACACCCGAAAACGCGAACCGATTGCCCGGCACGATCCGCCACTGTTGTTTGATCTTGTCAGCGACATTGGCGAACAGCGAAACATCGCGGCGGAACGCCCCGAGGTCGTCGGGAGACTGTTAAGAGAGATGTCAGAGTTTCGTGGCGACTAACAGTCGCGTTTCTGGCCGAGCCATCGGGAAATCGTAACCCGACGCGTGAGTTTTGAAGTCGTGCTTTTGCGGTGGCTTTCGGGCCGAAGGCTCGGCAAGTTACCTGGCCCTGTGGATGGATTTCGTGGCCGGCGAGCTGTTGGATCCAGCGTCGAGATTCGATATCGCCGTCGAGTGAAAACGTTTCCGTCCAGATTCAATTTTGAGATCGTAGCGTCGAATCATGTTCAGAACGGGTGTCCGGTCGCTTTTTGAAAGAAATGGAGTTTGATGGCGTCGACCCGCTCTTCGTGTTTCTCCATTTCGACTCGCTCGATCTCCTCAGCCATGCTGGGATGATGGGATTCTTTCAAGTCCTCGATCCTGTCGCGTGCAACCTTGAGAGACACGTCGATCAGATCCTGAACGACCGGGTCTTTGCGGGGATCGTACATGGACACACTCTGAAAAAGGGAAACGGTGAGCGGTGAGGCATTGCCAGACATTAGCCCGCCGTCGCCGACACCGTGTTCTAAACGGGAATCGACTCATTATGTTACCCGATTGGTGAGCATCCCGTCTCTCTTTGTGATGCGTTAGAATACGACGGTGCGTGTTGTTAACCTTGACGTGCACCGAACCTTCCGACGCTGCGTGTCGGGGCGTTTCGCACCGATTTGGTTGTTTCATTCTCGTTGTCGTTGTTCGGAAAGTCGCTCTGGGAAAGTCGGTCTGTGAAAGTCTTCATTTACGCCTTGGCGGCAGGTCTCGCGCTGCTGGGATTGATCTTTGTGATGGCGGCGAGCCAAGGCAATGCGCTCGTCCGAGTGATCATCGGCCTTGTCTGCATTGGTGCGGCGGGGGCATTAGTCGCCCTCAGTCGTCTCAAACCGACACACCATACGCATGTGCACCAAATGGATTTGTCGGGGGACGTTTCGCTTCAGGAAATCCACTGCAAGCAGTGCGGGGCGACCCTCAGCCAGAAGTCGATCACCGTCAAGGCTGGCACCGTGTTCGTCAAGTGTGAGTTCTGCTCGGCTGAGTACCAACTCGAGGAGGCGCCGAAGTGGTAGCGTTGTTGCAAGCGTTGCAGCGAGACTTGTTCGCGCTAGGACACCGACTCAAGCCCGCCCCGCCTCCTGAGCCAGGCCTCTACACGTATCGATTCGGTGGATCGGGCAGTGACCGTATTCGCGTCCATTTGCGGATCGAGCCCGGCGGAGGCGGGGTGCTCTTCGTCAACGTAACGGATGTTATCCACCTGAATCCGACCGCAGCCGAATTCGCCAAATGGGCCTTGGATGGGGTCGACAAACGGCAGGCGGAAGTTCGGGTGATCGCTCGCCACGGACGGGCCCAGCGGGCGCACTGGACGCGAGACTTGGATGCTGTCTACGCGATGGTTGCCCGGTTGGCGGAGGCGGAAACCGGTTGCCCAACCTGCTCAATGATGGAACTCTCAGGTCGTCAGACAACAAGTGAGACTCGTCCGGCGCTTTTTGAGGTGCCCGTGACGGCGCCTTACAAAGTGGATCTGGCTCTAACCTACGATTGCAACAACGACTGTCCGCACTGTTACAACGAGGCGGAACGGTTGCGGTTGGGCATGATGTCGGCCGAGCAGTGGAAGTTGGTCATCGACAAATTGGTCAACATTGGTGTGCCGCATCTGATCTTTACCGGCGGCGAAGCAACGCTTCACCCCGATCTACCCGAAATCATCGGTCATGCCAACCAACGCGGACCCATTTGTGGGCTGAACACCAATGCGCGCCGGTTGTCACATCGATCGTATGCCGAAGAGCTGGCCTCGGTCGGTTTGAATCATGTCCAAGTGACGCTTGGTTCGCATCGTCCCGAGGTGCACGATCGGATGATGAACGCACGCTGCTTCGATCAAACCGTGCGTGGCATCCAGACGGCGATCGAGAGTGGGCTGCACACGATCACCAATACGACATTGATGCAAATGAATGCCGAGGAGATCGAATTGACGATTGATTTCCTCCACGATTTGGGGATTCGAACCTTTGCCGTCAACGGGATGATCTACTCGGGCGGTGGCTTTTCCAGCGGTCAGGCAATTCCGGAAGAGAAGATGGCCCCCATCCTGATCCGGATCCGCGACAAGGCGGCACAGCGGGGAATGAGATTTCTTTGGTATACCCCAACGATGTATTGTCGATTGTCTCCGGTGGAGTTGGAAATTGGGGCAAAACGATGCAACGCCGGTGAGTACTCGATGTGCATCGAGCCCAACGGCGATGTGCTGCCCTGCCAATCGTATTACGTTGCCGCCGGCAATCTATTGAAAGACCGTTGGGAGAGCATCTGGGATAGCGACCTGTTCCTGGGCTTCCGAGATCGTGAACTTAATCCTGCCTCTTCGGGGCTTCCTGAGATGTGCTGGGACTGCCCCGATCTTCCGCTATGTGGTGGAGGCTGTCGGATCGAACGCGAAGCGCAAGAAGGCGTCCGCGTTG
>JARFQX010000155.1 GCA_029287555.1 Rubripirellula sp.
ATCGATTTCCAGAGTTACTCCGATGCCTATGACGAGTCGTTCGAAGACATTCGACGTCGGGTTCCCGACCTGACGCGAATTCGCGACGCAATCGATTACCGGCCGACCAAGGATCTCGATGCGATCATCGATGCGGTCGCCACGTACCAACGAGCGCAAGGAGCGTCGTCGTAGCTGCTTCCACCTAGTTCACGTTGACGTAGGCCATCCGCAAGGTGTGCAGGATGCCGTTTAGCATCGTCGATTCGTCGTCGGAGAGATTGCCGGCCGTCTTCTCGCTCAACATCTCGAGCGTGTCGATGTAGTGCTTGGCATAAGGCTTATTCACCGAGCCCTGCGGCATTTCGGGGTCGATCGATTGGCCAAGCGATGACATGGCCTGAGCAAACAAAGAGTAGGCGAGAACCTCAAACGAGGCTTGCGGAGGAGGCGGCGGGGACCCGCTTTGCGGTTTCGAATCCGCCGTGCTGGAGGGTTCGGCGCTGGAGGGTTCGGTGCTGGAGGGTTCGGTGCTGGAGGGTTCGGTGCTGGAGGGCTCCGTGGCGGAGTCCTCTTGCTGCGACTCGACCTTTCCTTCGGCTGCCTGCTCTTTCTCCCGGGCGACCTGCTCTTTCCAATCCGAGTCAACAATGATTTTCGGCTCGGAGTCCGGCGTCTCTCTTTGGCTGTCTTCGTTGGTCATTGGTTCATGCACTTTCTTCGCGGACCAGGCTCACTTCGCGGATCAGCTTCACGAGGCTCACTCGCCCGCTGAACCGGTGGAACCCGACGAATAAGAGTCTTGCTTGGTGGACTCGTCGGCGCGTCCTTGCTGCTCCGGCGGTGCGACTTGGGATGCCGGGTCACCGGTACGGCGGTTGTGCCGCTGGATTGCAGCTCCGATGAAGCCGGCAAACAGCGGGTGTGCCTGCAATGGCTTGCTCTTGAATTCAGGATGGAATTGTACCGCGACGAACCAGGGGTGTTCGGGTAGCTCGACGATTTCGACCAGCCCTCCGTCGGGGCTCGTCCCAGCGAAACGCACGCCGTGAGCCTCGTATTGCTGGCGGTAGAGATTGTTGAATTCGTAACGGTGGCGATGTCGTTCGTGGATCAACTCGGTGCCGTAAGCCTTTCCCGAAACGCTGTGTCGATCGAGTTTCGCGGGCTGGCTGCCGAGCCGCATGGTGCCGCCCATTTGGGTGACGTTCTGTTGCTCATCGAGCAGACAGATCACGGGGTGCCGCGTGTCTTTATCAAACTCACTCGAATGAGCTCCTTCCAATCCGATGACGTTCCGCCCGTACTCGATCACGGCACACTGCATGCCGAGGCAAATGCCAAAGAAGGGGATGCCACGTTGCCGGGCGAATCGAATCGCTTGGACTTTGCCCTCGATCCCTCGTTCTCCAAAGCCGCCCGGCACCAGAACGCCGTGGTACCCGCTGAGTAGCCGTTCGGCGCCCTCCCGTTCAATGTCGGCACTTTGAATGCGACCGATCCGCACTTGCGCCTGATGGTGAATGCCCGCGTGATCAATGGCCTCGTAGATCGACTTGTAGGCATCCTTGTGCTCGGCGTATTTGCCCACCACCGCGATCGAGACCTCGTGGCGAGGGTTGCGCAAGCGATGCAACAGGTCGGTCCAGGGCGAGATATCTAGTGCTTTCGCGCCGCTGAGTCCCAGCTTGCGGACAATCAACTCATCGAGCTTGTTTTCAACCAGCGAAAGCGGAACCTCGTAGATCGAGAAATCCTTGTCCTTTTCTTCGATCACCGCTTCGGTTGGGACGTTGCAAAACAGCGCGATCTTTTCTCGTTCTTCCCGACTAATGGAGTGTTCGCAGCGGCACACCAGCACGTCGGGCTGGATCCCGATCTCGCGCAACTGGCCAACCGAATGCTGCGTTGGCTTGGTCTTCAACTCATCGGCCGCCTTCAAGTAGGGGACGAGCGTGAGGTGAAGGTAGAGGCAGTTCTCGCGCCCGACGTCGAGTGAGAATTGGCGAATCGCTTCCAGGAAGGGCAGGCTTTCGATGTCGCCGACGGTGCCACCGATTTCCGTAATCACCACGTCGACATCGTCCCCGCCCATCCGCTTGATCACCGACTTGATCTCGTTGGTGATGTGAGGAATGACCTGGACGGTCTTGCCGAGAAACAAGCCCTTGCGTTCTTTTTCGATGACCGACAGATAAATCTGGCCGGTGGTGTAGTTGCAATCCCGTGTCAGTGGGCTCGAGGTAAACCGCTCATAGTGACCAAGGTCGAGGTCGGTCTCGCTGCCGTCATCGAGCACGTAAACCTCGCCGTGCTGATACGGGCTCATCGTGCCCGGGTCCACGTTGATGTACGGATCCAACTTTTGCATCCGCACACGCAGCCCGCGCTGCTCGAGCAACATTCCGATTGAGGCACTCGTCAGGCCTTTGCCGAGAGAACTGACAACGCCGCCGGTGACAAAGATGTGTTTGGTCATGGAGTCGAATGATACCAAGCTCGGTCGATTTCGGAAGTGACTCTCGGTCGCGGCCGGCGACAACGCGGAAAGCGGAAGCCTCGCCCGCGGAGAATGCTCGAAAATGCACCACAAGGGGTTCCAAAACCGACAGGCGAGGCCGGGGTACAATCAA
>JARFQX010000248.1 GCA_029287555.1 Rubripirellula sp.
CTTGGAAATCGAATTGCCCCCGAAGGCTCCGCCTGGCTACGAGCCTCCCGACTTCTCTGAGCCAACCGACACCGCCGCCGAGGCCCCGATCGCTGAAGCGCCATCGGAGTCCAAGCCGATTCCGGTCGAGGACTTCAGCAACGCGGGGGACCGTGCACGCGAGTTCTCCGTTGATGAGGCGACCGGTGAAGCATCCACGACGCAAACGGCTTCCCCGGTTGCCGACGACGAGCATTCCGACCAGGCGATGTCCGATCTGTCCCCGGATTCGGACCAGACACCCGATAGCGGCGAGTCGACATCTCCAGGCAGCGAGGCCGACGGCCAACCAGACTTAACGACTTCAGCAGAAGGATCGGCCGCGACAAAGGAATCGGACGACGCCAACTCCCCAGCAGTCGCGACCGATGAGGGAGATCATCCTTCGCAGGCGTCGGCCGAGGGCAATGACAGTTCGATCGCGTCCCAGTCCGCGGCGACGGGCGACGCCGGTAGCGGCGAGGCGGATGCCGCCGGCGGTGAACAGGCCGAGAGCTCAAGACCGACTTCGATCGCCAAGGAAGACATTCCGGAACCGATTCGCCGTCCCCGGCCCGAACGCCAAAAGATCGCGAAGTGTGTCAAGGAATGGCAGATCGGTGCCCGGCGCGCCCATCAATTGGTCCAGTGGTTGTGCGATCCTTTTGGTGACAGCGACACCAGCGGGACATCGCCCGCGGTCCTGACGAGCATGCCGTCATCAAAGAATCTCCAACCCGACGAGATGGTCGTCGGTGTCGTGGTCGGTGTGATGCCCTTCGGCGTCTTTGTCGAGCTTGCCCCGGATTGCAGCGGTTTGATTCACGTCAGTCGAGTCTCGGAAAGCTACGTGGAGGACCTGCACGAGGCGGTTCAGGTGGGCGATGTGGTCACGGCCTGGGTGACGGGTATCGACGAAAAGAGACGTCGAGTGGCGTTGACAGCCATCTCGCCGGAGCGGCAAGCGGAGATCGATGAGGCACGTCGGTCGCGGCCCCCGCGTGGCCAGCAGGGTGGTTCGCGACGCGGCGGTTACGGCCGTGGGCAAGCCCAGGCGAGGACTCCGAGCACATCGGGACAGGCGGGCCAAGGCGGCGGAGGACGTGGCGAAAAGGTCGCCGGCGGCCAGGCCCGAGGTGGCCAGGCCCGAGGAGGCCAGGGCCGCGGTGGCCAGGGCCGCGGCGGCGGGCGACCGGGACGAGGGGATTCGCAAGGGGGCCGCGGCGGTCGAGGAAGAGACAAACGATCGGGAGGCCGTGGGCGCGAGAAGAAGCCGGAATCCTATCGCGTCGTGAGCAAGCCCGAGGCCAAGCCCATTACCGATGCGATGCAGAAAGGCGAAGAGCCGCTTCGCTCGTTCGGTGACTTGATGCAGTTCTTTGACAAGACGACTTCCAGCAAGCCGGAGGCGCCAGAGGCGAAGGCTTCGGAAAACGCGCCGACGCCCGACCGTGCTGCTCCAGAGGATGCTTCCCCAGGAAATGATTCTGCTGCAGAGAGCCCGGAGAAATCGGCAACCGACGCTGATCCCGCCGCATCGAAGCGCTCCGCGGAGGGAACGGCTCCGACCGAGAACGCTCCGGCCGCCGGTGATTCGGGGCAACAGGATGCACCCGGTGGTCCGCAAGAGACACCCCAAGAGAGTGCGGCGGGTGATGCAAGCGGCGGACAGCCCGAACCCGCGCAGCAAACTCCCTCCGCCGAGGCGACATCCGACGCCGGCAGCGGCGAACCGCCTTCCCCCGCAGACAAGCCCGGATCATGAGCGACGATTTCGAATCACGTCTCGAATCGGCGATCTCCAGAGGCAAGAAGCGTGCGAACTGGAAAGCCTCCGAGGAACGCCAAAAGGAATTGAGTGAGGAGGAACTGCGTCGCCTGCACACCTCCTACCGACTTTCGCTCTCCGAGCGTATCGAGGGTGCCATTCAGCGGGTTGCCGATCATTTCCCCGGGTTCCAGCAGGAATCGCTCTACGGCGAGGTCGGTTGGGGCTCGGCCTGCTTCCGAGATGATTTGCGGATTGAATCGGGGCGACGCAACAACCAATACAGTCGCTTGGAGATGGTGATCCGTCCCCACAGCGATCTGAATGTCTTGGATCTGAAGGGAAAAGGCACCGTGATGAACCGGGAACTGTTCAACCGCAGCTTCTATGTTCCCGTCGCCGAAGTCGACATCGAGGAATTCCAACAGCTGATCGACAGCTGGGCGATCGAATACGCCGAAGTGTATGCCTCGAAGAGTCTGTAGTGCGTAGTCGAGGGTGTTCGGAAGTTCCGTGGCGGGAGACGCTGGTATTTCAACGTGTAGGCCGGCATCAAGGAGCGCAGCGACGCCGATCCGGCAATGGTTCTTGCTTGGCATCGAATCGTTGTCCGGTGCCGGATCGGCGCTTCGCTTGATTCGGCCTACTTCGCATTCCCCGACACCCTCCTGTAGTCTGTAGTCTATGGACGATGGACGATGGACTATATCTGCTCGCAACGCTTTGCTTCGAGGTGCTGCCCGTCATGTCGCGATCTTTTTGGTTTGGCTGTTTGCTGTTGCCGATCTGCTTCGCCTCGCCAGCGATGGGGCAATCGCCGAAGTTGGTCTTTGAGGAAGACTTCGAATCGGGGCTCGAGCGTTGGGAGTTGCTCGATCCGGATACCTGGCGGATTGCCAAGCGTGACGGTAACCGTACCCTGGAAATCACCGAAAGGGCGAGTGCTTACAAGCCGCCGGTGCGAAGCCCCGGCCACGTCGCGCTGATCAAAGACTTGGAGGCGTCCAACTTCGAGATCACGTTCAAGGTTCGCAGTACGCTTGATACCGGCAATCACCGAGACTGCTGCGTGTTTTTCGCTTATCAGGATGACCAGCATTTCTACTACGTGCATCTCGGTGCCAGGCCCGACCCTCACAGCGGGCAAATCATGATCGTCAAAGAGGCACCGCGACTGGCACTCACGACGAACGAACGCGAAACGCCATGGGACGATCGTTGGCACACCGTTCGAGTGACACGCGACGCGGGGTCGGGATCGATCAACGTTTATTTCGATGACATGAACGAACCGCACATGCAGGTTGTCGACAAGCGATTTGCCAAGGGGCGAATTGGGATTGGATCCTTTGATGATCTCAACGAATTTGACGACGTGATGGTCAAGACATGGTGAGGCGAACCGCCCTGGCTCGCAAAACACGACCGGCATGTTGGTTGTGTTCTTGTCGATCCTGTCGGTTCTAATTTGCCGTCGTGGCATTGCGGACCAGTTTCCACCGAACGTCTTGTTGATCGTTGCCGACGACTTGGGTTTCAGTGACCTCGGTTGTTATGGCGGCGAGATCGAGACGCCAAACCTCGACGCTGGTGATCTTTCTGTCGGACAACGGTGCTTGTGCCGAATGGGATCCCCGGGGATTCGACATCAAGTCGACTACCTGCTTCATCCATAGCGGGACCGCCCCACTGGAAAAGGAGTCTGACTCTGCATCTCCTTTTCTTGCATTGCAGCGTTTTCAATGTTGCTGGAAGTCCGCGGCGTGAGTCGTCTTTCTTTGAAGAGGATTTACCAGCTACTCTGATGAAATCCTGATGCGCGTGAATGTCACCTTGGGAACCTGCCGCATGAGTCCGCAGCTGATCGAATTCGCCTATCGCTTTTGTCCTGCCTGCGGTCACATGCACACGACAGTCGGCTCGATTCCTTTTCGATGTGAGTCCTGCGGTTTCTGTCATTTTTTTGGGCCCGTCGCTGCCGTCGGTGGGCTGGTCACGCAGACCGATGGGCGGCTGTTGATGGTCCGTCGGGCTCGTGATCCGGGAAAAGGGCAATGGGGTCTGCCTGGTGGCTTTGTCGATCGCGGCGAAACCGTCGAGCAGGCGCTTGCTCGCGAAGTGCTCGAAGAAACGGGTTTGAGCATCGCCCGGTACGACTACCTGATGTCCCACCCTAACTCCTACAACTATCGCGACATTGTCGTTCCGGTGATCGATCTGTTCTACGAATGCACCGTCGAATCAAGCCAGCGAGTCGAACTTGATCGGGCGGAACTCGAGCATTACGAATGGGTCACGCCGACGGAACGTCACCTCGACCACATGGCGTTCGCTTCGAACCGTTTGGCGATCGAGTACTGGCTGTCTCGACGCTGAAGAAAGCCGACCTGGGAATCGCGTCTTTGTTGTTCTCCGCACGCTGTGGATCGGCAGGATCGCTTTTGCTCGTCCATCGATTATGTCGAACAAGGAGGCCCCCATGGTCTAAACCGTGATTCGACGCCCTTCTTGTTCGCTCTGAATGGCGGCTGCGTAAATCGCGGCGGCCCGA
>JARFQX010000372.1 GCA_029287555.1 Rubripirellula sp.
CATGACGGCCGCGATCGGACCGGCCTTACAGACATCACAGCACTCCATCTTCAAGCGAACCACCCCCCCTTTTTCGGAGAGGCCCACCTCCTTGAGGCGTCGTTTGAGGAACTTCCACGACTCTGACATTTGCTTGGCCGAGGCGCAGCCGCTTTCAGCCCGATCGGTGCATAGCCAAATGGCGCGGGATTTGACAGGAATCCTCAGTTTCTTGGCGCGTTGCCGGGCGCTCTGGATTGCGTCTTTACTCATCTCTTTGAGTCTAATTGCCGAGGTCGATTTGGCCGAGCCGCGAAGGGCGTGGAACGCAGCGTTTCTCCCAAGCGATCCACGATGATTGGTCCAGCCTCGCGTTGCATGCAGTGGTCTTGCCACGTCGGGGCCGAATTTCGGATATTCCGAACAAAACCTGGCGGACTTCCCCCCGGGCGGGTTCGCGATCTGCCCAGCATCAAGTGAGCGATTGGGCGCGATTCCGCGCAAGACACATCCATCGACTCGATCTAGAACGAGGACCGCGACGCCAGCCGTGACCAAAATCGACCGCTACATCCTGGTGCTTTTTCTGCGAACGGTGTTGATCTGCTTCTGCTCTCTTGCGGGGATCTTCATCGTGTTTCACGCATTCACGAGCATGGATGACTTGGTCAAGCAAGGCCAGGCCGAGGATGGGTTAGTGCCCGTGATGATGCGCTATTACGGTCCCTACATGCTGCTGCTGTTCGATTGGACCGGTGCGATCATCGCCTTGATGGCGTTCCTGTTCACAATCGGTTGGCTGCGACGGACCGGTGAGTTGACAGCGATCTTGTCAGCGGGGATTTCCCACGGCCGAATCTTTCGGCCCATTCTGATCGCCTCCTTGGTGCTCATTGTGGTCCAACTCGTCAATCGCGAGTTGGTACTGCCGACTTACCGCGACGTGTTGACCATGAAGGCAAAGGATATCGCCGGGGAGAACGAGCAGCCGATCCTGGCCCAGTACGATCAAGCGAATCGCGTGCTCATCGACGGTAGTTCTCTGCTGACCCTCTCCCGGGTCGTTCGTGAACCGAGTTTTCGTTTGGATGGCGTCTATCCCGGGTTCGGCGACTTACTGCTCGCCCAATCCGCGCGCTGGTTGGACGCATGCGGCGAGCATCCGTCGGGATACTTACTCGATGGCGTGCAACGCCCGGACGTGATTGATGAGCTTCCTTCGGTCGGCGTGGGAGAGCGGTTGATCTTGATGACCAGCCGCGATCAGCCGTGGCTCGGTCCCCGTCAGTGCTTTTTCGCAACGACCGTGCGGACCGATTTCCTTCAAACCAACCAATCGGCCACTCGGATGGCGTCCGTTGCAGAGCTAGCGGATCGGATTCGCAATCCCGCGGTGCACAGCAGCATGGGGCTGAAAGTGTTGCTGCACGAACGGATCCTCCGTCCGCCGTTGGACTACATTCTAATTCTGCTTGGTTTACCGATGGTCGTGAACCGACACGGGCGTAACTTGTTTGTGATGATTGGGGCATCGATGCTGACCGTGATGGCGTTCTTTGTCGTCAAGACGCTTTCGGGCGCGATGGGAGGCAGTGGATACTTGCTATCTCCGGCGATGGCCGCTTGGATGCCTTTGCTGATTCTGGGGCCCATTGCCTACGTTCGACTCCGCGACGCACAATGGGCATGACCCCAGCTGAGATCTCGGTGGTGATTCCGGCTATCAACGAAGAGTCGTCAATTGCCGTCGCGGTCCAATCGGCGGTTCGGGCGGGTGCCGGTGAGATCATCGTGGTCGATGGTGGCAGTCAAGACGACACCATTGGAGCCGCCCGGCGGGCCGGTGCCACGAAGATTGTGCGGTCCCTTCCGGGCCGTGGCGTCCAGTTGAATTCCGGTCTCGTGCTTGTCGATGCTCACCAACGCGTCGTCCTCTTCCTGCATGCCGATAACGCCTTGGATCCAAACTGCCTCGAGCAGATTTGTGATCGAGATGAGTTGATCTGGGGCGCCTTCCGTCAACAGATCGATTCACCGGCGAAGATTTTCCGATGGATCGAGCGGGGCAATGCGATGCGCGTCCAGCTGCGACGAATGCCCTTCGGCGACCAAGCCGTTTTTGTCCGTAAGACGGAGTTGGATCGCCAAGGAGGATTCGAGGAGATTCCGTTGATGGAGGACGTTGTGCTGTCACGGCGACTGCGGCGGATCGCCAAACCCGCGCTGCTGCGCGGACCTGTTCACGTCAGCGCCCGTCGTTGGCAACATCGCGGTCCGATCCGACAATCGCTGCGCAATTGGTGGATTCAGCTCGCCTTTGCGGTTGGCGTCTCGCCGCAGCGGCTCAAACAATGGTACCGTTGAATCGCGTCGTCGAAGCTCCGTCGAAGTTTACCAGGTCGCACGAGGGTGAGCCCGTTCATAGACTTGACGTAGATTCGCGGCGCTAACGTGCGTGTAGATCTGGGTCGTCGCGAGACTCTTGTGCCCGAGCAATTCTTGCACGCTGCGGATGTCGGCCCCACGGTCGAGCAGGTGGGTGGCGAAGCTGTGACGCAAGGTGTGGGGACTCGTTCGCGCATCGAGGTCGGCTTGGGCGATGTACTTTTCCAGCATCCGTCCCACGCTGCGTGTCGTCAGGATGCGACCGAAACGATTCACGAAAACCGGCGCGTCGCGCCCCAGCGATTCGGTTTTTGGATCACGGATTCGTTTTCTTGCGTAGCGATCAATCGCCTTGATCGCATACGAGCCCAACGGACTGATCCGTTCCTTGCGTCCCTTTCCACGGATTCGCACGACCTGCTCGTCGAAATCAAGATCGCCGTCGCGGAGCGCGACCAGCTCGCTGACACGGAGTCCGGCTGAATACATTGTTTCCAAGATGGCACGGTCGCGAAGGCCCGCGACCGAATTAGCGGGCGGAGCAAGAAGCAATCGACCGACCTCGTCGCTCGTTAACACGTGCGGCAGTTTGCGCTGCCGACGTGGATTCCGAAGCGGCTTGGCGGGATTGTCTCGGGCAAGTCCCTGGCGCATGGCGAATCGATAGAAACTGCGCAGCGATGCCAGCTTCCGCGAAACCGTCGAACGCGCGTAGCCCGCCTGCTGAAGCGCCGCCTGGAACGCTCGCAGATCTTGTGGCGTTAGGTCGTCTGGGCGAGGTGAAGACCCCTGCGAGTTCTCCAGCCATTCAACGAGCCCAAACAAGTCCTCGCGGTATGCCTTGATCGTCAGCGCCGAGGCATTTCGCTCGGTGGCCAGGTAACGCAGGAATTGAGCGATCGCGCTACGCATCGATCAATGAAAATCGTCGATCGATAGGCTGTCGAATTCCTGACTGGCAAGTTGGTCCTCGTCGCTCGGTACCGCGTCACGGATCTTCCGACTGAGCATCGCGGCATCGTACCAGCTGAAATCAAGCTCGGGATCGGCGGCGAAACGTGCCAGTTGGCGGAGCGTTTGGTCACGATTCTGGTCATCAAACAAGAAGATGAACCGTTCGTTTCCTTTGACCAACGCGAGGACGTTGATTTCGTCATCCATGGCTGGGTGAATCCGATAGCAAGAAGCGGGCACCAAGGCAGGCACCGCGCTCCTGGGATCGGCCTGCCAGGGATCAGTATCGGCTGAGGGGCCAACGCAAGATGAGGTCGCTTTGGTCCCTTCCCCCGCGAGATTCAAGCATCTCCATGATGTGCAAGTGACAACAGAAATGAATGAAATCTTCGCTACGTCTTAGGTAACCCTGCCAGTTTCCCGGACGTGCATCATCACCCGTCTCGACGTACTGAGCCAAGCGAATCGTGAAGTCCGGATCATCCCCTCGGTAGATCCTCGTATGTGACAGCACCGGTTCATGGCTGACGATCGCTGGCGGCCGAATGGGTGATGGCGGATCGGGGATCAGATCGGTTGGATCGGGCCAGTTGTGAGGTAACGGATTTTCCCAAGTCGGACCGTCCAGCAAGCTTGGCGTATTCCCATTAACCGGACCCATGGTGTGGCCGGGATCCGGAATTGGAATCTCCGTTGAACCTGGGACCGCGGCGACGGAACCTGGGGCCGCGGCTGAGGCGGTGTCCGCGATTGCCGCCGCTTGGCTCAGCCCGATCGGATCGGTGTGAGGCGAAGTGGTGGGGCTAGGCGTTTGCGTCGAGAGCTGGCTGCGAGCCAGTTCAAACTCGGCCTCACGCACGATTCTTGCGGGAATCTCATCCTCGTGCTCCGTTCCCCATGGCATACCGTAGCCCGGCGGGATCGGATGGAAGCCTTCGTTGGCCGCGTACCAATGGACCGTCATCGCCATACGAGGTGGGTAGTAGGGATCGAAGTCGGTGACCGATCCGACGACCAAAGCCTCAACTCCCATCTGGCGAGCGAGTTCTTGGAAATGGGCACCGGTGACCGGTTCGCCGTATTGAGAAGCGTATTGCAGCCACTGCAGTTTCGTGACACCAACCGGCAGCACCTCAAAGCCGGAAACCGCCTGAAGAGCTGCGTAGTATTTCTCAGACACCAATGCGGTGTCGAGTGTTGGTTCACCGCTTTGGTTGAAGAACGGGAGAACGGCAACGCGTTTGAGTTGCGGAAACGGATTGTGGACACGTTCGCGTTCCCATTTCGTGGGACATACGTTGCATCCAAAACAAACCGCCAGCAGCAACCAAAACGTCGCGACAGGTTGGGCATTGAGTTTCACAGCAAAGTGCCAGCGCGCGTGCACGAATCGCGGCCATCCCCACCCCCAACGCTTGGTATCGACCTTGCCAGCCGGCAAGCTTTACCTGATTGCAAGAATTTTGCGGATGAGGCTGCAACTGGCGTCAGGCGCAACTGTAGGTCAGCCTGTCCCCAGGCTGACATTAAGCAGCGAAGCTGCCCGACCGGAAGAATGCGAGTCTGGGACAGACTCGCCTACAGTTGACGTCAAGCTCAACTGTAGGTCAGCCTGTCCCCAGGCTGACAATCGCGGCAGCTTCGCTGCCGCAATTACAGGCCGAGAGACCAACCTTCGCGAGGTACACGACGCAAAAACGGTTCCGCTTCGGGGCACCCGGCGCACGTCATCGAGGGTGCGTCCCAGACAATCCTCCGACCAACACGATAGGCGACATTGCCCAAGTGATTGGCTTCGGTCAGCGGACCCGCGTACGAGAAAGGACTGCCGGTTTCGCCCTCGCCGCGACACGCCGCCAGCCACTCGTGATGGTGGCTTGCCGGGATTGGCATCTTCAGCGGAGGCGGCGTGAATTCGGCGAACTTCTCTTCCGGCAACAACACGTGTTTTCGGTAGTCCGACAGCAGCATCCCACGACTGCCGACAAACAAGACCCCGTTGTTCCAGGGCGGGATCTCACCACTTTGCCATCGTTCCGGCTTGTGCGTCCCCTGGTACCATGTCAACGTGACGGCGGGCAGGTTGTCTCGCGGCCCGTACTCGTAAACCGCCGTCATCGATGCCGGCGCGATTTCGGGGTGTGGCGGTGGCCCGAACGATTCGACCGTCCGAGGCGCGTCGAGCCGTAATGCCCAGTAAGGCAAGTCATTCCAGTGGCTGCCGAGATCGGACATTGTTCCGTTGCCAAAGTCCCACCATCGATACCATTTGGGGCCCGGAAAGTAGACCTCGTGGAAGGGCCGCTGGGGCGCTGGCCCGAGCCAAAGATCCCAATCGAGGTAATCGGGCGGCGTCATCCCTTGGCTCGGGCGACGATCCACGAAGACGCGATCCTTGTGCTCGATCGCTTCTTGCTCGCTCTGCAACCCCCAGGCACGCGATACCCAGACGTGCGCCTCACTGATCGGTCCAATCACGCCAGATTGAATCAGTTCCACCACGCGGCGATAGTTCTCGCTCGCATGGATCTGTGTTCCCATCTGGGTTACCACGTTGGCCTTCGCCGCCGCTTCGGTAACCTGGCGAGTCTCGTAGACGTTGTAAGCTAGCGGTTTTTCGCAGTAGACGTGCTTGCCTAACTGCAACGCCGGCATCGTGGCGTAAGCGTGAGTGTGCTCGGTCGTGCTGACCACAACCGCGTCGACCGACTTGCCCATCGCGTCATAGAGCTTGCGGAAATCGCGAAAGCGGGTTGCCCGCGGATGCTGCTCCCCCGCGGCTTGCAAGAATCTTGAATCGACATCGCAAAGGGCAACCACGTCGATCCCCCCGGTCGATACGAGCGTGTTCAAGTTACGCGCGCCACGGCCGCCGACCCCAATGAATGCGACCTTGAGTCGATCGTTGGGGCCGGATTGGGCCTTGAGCTGTGATGACTGGCAAGCCGTGGCGGTGGCCGCCGCCGCAAAAGAAAAGAAGGTGCGGCGATTCGTGCGCGGAGGGCGTGCGTTCATTTCGACGTCTTGGATCGGATGGAGACTGCTTGGCGAATGAACAACATTCTACACGCCAAGCCTTCACCCAACCGACTCCACATCGCGGCGCGAAGCCCGCCAGATTCAGCAGCCGTTCCCCGGTGCTTCGAGGTCGTGCATTTTCTAGAGTCAGCCAATGCCCTCGGGAGGGTGATGGAAGGACGTCGTGTAGGACCGCCAACCCAAAAACTGCACGACCTCCTTCCCGTCGGCACCATCCTGTTTGGCACGTTCCGGTGTGGCACGTTCGACCGGCCCGATGCATCCCAGGCTTCAGATCTTCGGGCCGATCGGATTGCGAACGCTAGGCCGCAGCGAAGCGGGCGGCCACGGCATCCCAATCAACGACGTTCCAGAACGCGGCGATGTAATCGGGGCGACGGTTCTGGTAGTTCAGGTAGTAGGCGTGTTCCCAGACGTCGAGACCGAGGATTGGCGTACCACCGATCCCGGCGATCGCTTGGCCCATCAGCGGGCTATCTTGATTGGCGGTGCTGCCGATCTTCAGGTTGCCACCGTCGACGTAGAGCCAAGCCCAGCCGCTGCCGAATCGAGTGGCCGCGGCCGAAGAAAACTGCTCTTTCATCGCGTCGACCGAGCCGAACGCCTTGTCGATCGCCGCGCCCAGGTCACCCGAGGGGCTACCTCCTTTCCCGGGGCCCATCACCGTCCAGAACAGGGAGTGATTGGCATGACCTCCCCCGTTATTACGCACCGCGCCGCGAATCGCTTCGGGCACCGAGGCCAGGTCCGAAACCAGGTCTTCGACGGATTTGCCCTCCAGATCACTTCCAGCGATCGCGTCATTGACTTTGGTAATGTAAGCCTGGTGATGCTTGGTGTGATGGATTTCCATTGTTCGAGCGTCAATATGAGGCTCGAGGGCATCGTAGGCGTATGGCAGCGAAGGCAGTGTGTAAGCCATGGTCCTGAGGCATCTCCATGTGCGGGAACGTGTCAAGTCACTCTTCCAGCACGATAGCGAGCCTTCCAGGTCTCGCAAGTGCCTATTCGTCGTCCGACTTTTTGATCTCGCCCATCAGATAGCTGCGGAGGCTCGAGACGACCCGATTGAAGCAGGTCGAAAGTTCCCGGTTTCGTCGGTCGCGATTGCGAATCGGTTGCAGTTCGATGTGAACATTTGTCTTCACCGGCCGCTGAATCGAAGGCACGTGGTTGCGAACCTCGCTGAGCGTCATTTGGACCCGCACGGAAACCTGGCGGTCCGAACGCCTTCGACCGCCCGGGCGGCAAGGTGCCTGGAGCTTGATGCAGACGTGGTTTTCGCGAACGCTGATGATTTCGGCATCGTGATCCGCGATAAACCCTCGTAGTTTCTCGATCGCCAGATCGAGCGGGACGGGCGTGATGACATCGATTTCACGCTGATGTTGGCTCGCGTCGGTATCGAACCAGCCGAGCCAGCGCCGCTGGTTCGATTCACCAGCCAGGTCAACGCGGTTTCCAGAGCCAAGTTGAATCACCCGGTTTCGGCCGTTGTCCTTGGCTTTGAGCAGAGCACGGTCTGCGCGGGCCAGGATGGTCTCACCCGTGTCGCCGGCTTGGAACTCGGTGACGCCGAAGCTGGCCGTCACCGATTCCCCTCCCAGACTCGGCAGCAACGTGCTTTCAAGTGCGATGCGGATTGCTTCGGCACGTCTCGCCGCCGTCCCATTATCGCAATTGGGTGCCAGGATCACGAACTCCTCCCCACCGTAGCGAGCGACCACATCTTCGTCTCGACTGTGAGAGTTAAGCAGACCGGCAAAGCGGATAATCGCTTCATCACCCGCGGGATGTCCATGGAGGTCGTTGACTCGTTTGAAGTGATCGATGTCACAGATGATCAAGCTGAAACTCGAGCCGCCCTCGCTCGCCTTTTGCGCCAGATTATCCAGTGCCGAATCAAAGTGGGCACGGTTGTAAACACCCGTCAACGGATCACGCGTCGTCTTCTGGTGTAGCGACTCAAGCTGCTCTTCTAGATTTGCTTGATCCGACAAGTCCCGAATCAGGATGACGGTGCCATGAATGCCCGGCTTGGGTCCAAAGACGGGTGACACCTGCACGTGAACTCGCATGGTGTCGCCCTGCGCTCGGCGAACGAGCATCGGTTGCGCCACCACCGAACTGGTGTCAAGACAAACCTTCACGAGGCACGTCTCGTTGTGCTCAGATGCATCCCGCTCGAGAAGTCCGATGCTCTCGTTGCTCCAGGTTTGACCGAGAATCGCTTCGGCCGTAATGGAGGTGAGCGATTGCATTCCAGGGCTCCACTGGGTGATCGTGCCTTCGGCGTCGGTGAAAGCAACGCCATCCTTCAAGCTTCCGATCAAGTGACTGCAAAACAGGCTTTCGCGATGGGGACCCGCGGGGATCGAGCGAGGAGATCCCGGTGAAACTCCCCAGACTCCCTGATCACCGTCTTGATGGAGCTGCTGCAACCAGCGGTGAACAACGGCACCGTGCAACATCTCGGGACGGAGTTCCAACATTCGGTTGAAGTCGAGCGCGAGTTCTGGGTCGAATTGCGTGCAGCTTCCATCGATCAATTCTTGAATCGCCCGCTCTCTGCTCATCGCACGTCGATAGACCGTGTCGGTGGTCATCGCGTCGAAGGCATCTGCGATCGCCAACATCCTGGCCCCGAGCGGCAGCGCATCGCGACGGGGCCCATCTTGCTCGCGGCGACTTTCGTACCAAGTGCTCGCGTGATTCACAATCTGCAGTAGCTCGCGATCACTCGTGCAGCCTCGAAGGATTTCGCAGCCCAGTTTCGGGCAACCATCCATTACCAGTTGCTCTTCGGTGGTGAGCTTGCCTGGCTTACGCAGAATTCGATCTGGGATGCCGATCTTGCCAAGGTCGTGCAGCAGCGCCGCCACTTCAATCCGATCGCGAGTGGAGTCCTCCAGTCCCAAACGCTCCGCCCAAGCTGAACAACTCAGGGCGACCCGTAAGCAGTGGGCAGCGGTCGGTGCGTGTTTGGCTCGCAACGCATAGAAGAGCGAGGTCGCTATTCCTAGACGTACGAGAGCCAAGTGGTTCTCGAACCTTCTTTCCGTCTTGGCCTGGCCGTCGCCAGGTTGAGACACGGCCTGCAAACCGGCGAGCAGTTCGCCAAGACGCGCGTGCCCATCGCTCCCCGCCTCGACGGAACAAAAAGGAAGCGGGGCATTCGTGGCCGTCGTATCCGTCATGCGGTCAATGTTGCGAAACTAGAACGGTGGTGATCGAGTCCATCGAATCCTAGGTTACATTCGTTTGCAGGCAATCGATTGGCGGCCAGGGCGAAGACGCTGGCCGAAGAACGTATGTTCGGGACGGATGTTTGGGGAACTGGAGTGTCCCATTCGCGAACGTCCCATGCGCGAACGTCCAAGTCCGCGATCGTCGAAGACAGGGGGCGTTCCCGATCGAATACCTTCAAGTGTCGAAAACGGCGCACGGACAGCGACCGGAGGTGAGGTCTGGTGCACTTATGACAGTCCCTTCTGGGGGCAAGGCGATCGAACACCTCGTCCACTCCAGGGGTGCTCGCCTTCCGTTTCTGTGCACACCAATACCCACCCGTTCGGGGCTTTCGCGTTGGAATTGTGCAGAATGCTTGCGAGGCGACACGGCCGTACCTACTATGCATGAGAGCCCGATTTGCGAATCTTTGACGCGATTCGGGCATGTGCGCGGGACTCTCGTCGCTTGGCGAGTCGTTGAGCCAACCTATTCGTCACCAGTGGAACTTTCTCGTGAGTCTCTCGGGATTCGATCGCCAGTTGCTCGAGCGCTGCTTGGAGTCCGCTCCGGGAGCCTGGCAGGATTTTGTTGATCGTTTCCTAGGTCTGGTGGTTCACGTGGCGAATCAAACGGCAAAATCTAGGGGCATTCGGATCGACGATTCGACCCGGGATGACTTGGTCGCGGACGTCTTTCTGGCTTTGATCGCAAACGATTACTCGGTGCTTCGCCGGTTTCGCCGCAACTGCTCTCTAGCGACTTACTTGACGGTCGTCTCACGTCGAGTTGTCGTCCGCAAGTTGATCAAGATGGCCCGCGCGGCCGGTCCGGCCGGTGCGGTCGAGCCGATTCAAGACGCGTTGCCCGCACGAATTGAGAATCGCGAGGAGGTGCAGCGTTTGTTGACGCGATTGGATCCCAGAGAAGCCAACGTGGTCCGCATGTATCATCTGGAAGGCAAGTCTTACGAAGAGATTGGTCGAGCCGTTGGTTTGTCGGTCAACAGTATCGGTCCGGTGTTGAGCAGGGCTCGTGATAAGATGCGCAACGGTGCCGATCACGGCTAGGGTCGGATAGTTCATCACTTGTTGCAGTTGCCGATTGCGGGCCAGCCCGAGAAAGTAATTCTCCCCGTTTTTCTCGCATCAAGTACTTGACCACGGTACGGGAAGACTTGGTCGCTTCGATCAGGGGACGTGTTCGAGCAACAGAAGACTCGGTAGTCGCATTTGTGCGGGCGGTGAAATCGACCGACGCGAGTTGCGCCCCAGCCGAACCCCGTTCGGTCGATGCAACTTCTGCGAGTTGGATGCTGAATCTCTGAGGAGGGGAAAGTCCAGTTTCCCGCCCTTGGCGTCGGCGCGGTTGCTATGTCACCTTTTCGCTACGCGCTCTGATGGCGGGCCTTGCGCAACGTAGGCTACGCGG
>JARFQX010000402.1 GCA_029287555.1 Rubripirellula sp.
GTTGTGGTGTTGGATCCGCGGATCGAGACCAAGACCTACGGTCGCGTTTTTCTCGATGCGCTGCCGCCGACGAGAATCGAGTACGTCCCAAGTGAGGGTTCGATCAGGCAATCGTCTTGATTCCTGTTGGGCGCTAAATAATCGTGCGCGATTGTGGAACAGTGCGGAACTCCTCGTGCTCGTGCTCGTGCTCGTGCTCGTGCTCGTGCTCAGCGAAGCGGTGCTCGCAATTGAAAAGAATGGTAAGAGCCACGCCAATTGATTCGAGCACGAGCACCGTCGCGAGCGACTGAGCACGAGCACGGCTAGGAATTCACAATTGCGCACGCTTATTTAGTCTACCGCGGATCGTCGAGTTGAGTGATCCCAGCCGTTTTCATGCCCAGCCGTTCTCGATGATCAGCCGTCACGCCCGGCAAAGCGTCAGTTGTAGCCCTTTCGATCGTTGCCCGAGTCCGACTCGTTCACGGTTGATCGTTGGTTGGTTGCGTCACCGTTGTTCGTTCTGCCGCCTCTCGAGAAGGCGGCAGATCGCCCGCCGGAGCAGGTGGTGGGGGTACTGAAGTCGCGTCGGTGGTCTTCTCCTCTGCCCCTCCCTTCCCCGCTGCTTTGCGCTGCGTCTCCAATCGCAACGTGGCAAGTCGCAATTCTTTCTCGGCTAGCTCCTCGTTGAGAATCAAGAATTTCAATGCATCCGATGAGGTATAGCCCTTGGCGGTCAGTCGTTCGGTCAGCTCCTTCTCTTTACGCAACTGCAGCAGTTGACGTTGCGCGTAAACGACGTCCATTTCCAGGACAAGGATGTTCTCCTGGTAGGCGGCCCCGGCTGCATTGAGTTGCCCCTGGGCTCGAGCCAACGCGAGCTTGTCGGCAGCGACGTCCACCTCCGTCGCTTCGCCGCGTTCCAGTCGGTATTCACTTTCTTTCAATTGGGTCTTCGCAAAATTCACCGCCGCTTCCGCCTCGGCGATCGTCACCGCGGGCATCTGAGACGATCGCATCTGGTGACGTTCAAGCCGTGTGACTCTTGTTTCGAAAGCGTCGAGCAGTCGCTGCAATCGCATCACCTCGGATTGTCGCTGGACCCGTTCGTCACCGATCCGCGAACGGTTTAAATCGAGATTGCTCCCGAATGGGGGAGGCGAAAACGTCTGGCCTGGTACCGTGGCGGGCGCCACGATTACGAAAAATGTCAGCGTGACAAGCAATTTCGGGACACCGTGCATTGCTGGTCCTCTTTTGGGTACAGGTCTGGAAGGATCTCGCGTCAGGCGGACCAATGCATCATAGGGCAGAGGTGCAATGGGTGTCGAATCGATCCCAAATCAGGCGGCGCTCCAAGATGCACGACCAGCGTGGGATGCCTGACTGATTGAATCGTGAAAGTCGGACCCGTTATCGCCAGACCCGCGTGGCTGCAATCGCCGCGTCGACCTCTTCCAAACGCAGTCCGCTCTTTTCGAAGGGCAGAGCGTCGGGGCTGGCGAGTTCGAGTAACGGCAACAGCGGCTGTTCGGGCTCTCCGCTGGATTGTTCTCGAGCCAGTCGGTTGATCACGGCCAAGGCATCGGAAGCCGACATCCGTCCATCCTGGTTCGCGTCGTAAAAGCGAAACAGCGAAGGATTGAGCGTGGTGGGATCGAGGAGACTCCCGTCGTCATCGATGACCGCTCGACGTGCCAGCGCGTTGATGATCGTCAACGCATCAAAGGCGGAGGCACCTCCGCTGCCGTCGATATCGGCCGGATTGATTGGGTTCGTCCAGGTGCTAGGCCCAACCAAGCGCAACGTCGCAGCACCGTTGACGAAGACTCGTACGAATTGACCCTCGACCGATTGCGTGCCGGAAAACGTCCAACCTTCATCGAACTGAACATCGTCGCCGAGGTCGGCGACCGCCATCAGTGTTTGGTTTGGGGTCTGCGTTTGGATCGTCGTCGCATCCAAGACCAGCGTGTTATCGCCCGTTCCACGAATGTCGACCAGCCTGACATTGTTCTTGAGGAACTCATCGAGGGACGCCATGACAACGGTTTCCCCTGATCCTTCAAGGATGATTGAGTCGACTTGGGAAAAACCAAAGTCCGCTCCGTTGACCGATGCTCCCGCGTCGACAAACACGTCTCGCATCGGCCCGTCGATCGGATCTGGCGCAACTTGTTGCCATGGGTCGGGAGGGTCGACGCGCACGAGGTAGTTGGCATAACCGGGAAGACCACCGAACTGATAATTGCCTTGCGAGTCCGTCAAGGTTTGCGGCTCGTCCGCATCGAGTTGCCCGTTTTCTGAGAGGTCGAGGTAGACGAGCCAGCCCTCCAAACCGGGGTCGGTCACATCGCGAATTCCATCGGCTTCCACGTCGTCGAAAACGGTGCCGCGTATCTCCCCGTCTTCGGGCACCAGACCGAAGGCTTGCGCGTCCCCCGTTCTTCCTGCTTCGACGATCACGGTGCGGTTGGAACTGGACGCCAACGGATTACTGGTCACGAAGGTGTCGTCGCCCTGGACGTAGGCAATGAACATTCCGTCGCCGCTGATGTTAGGACTCTCCGCCGCCTCGGCGATCTGAACAATCGCGCCGGACTGTCGATCAAAAACGAACAGATCGATCGCTGCGCTGGTGTCATCCACTACCAGGTTGGTTGCCGCCGATGCGAAGACGACAAATCGTCCGTCACTGCTGATCGCGGGATCGGTACTGGGTGCGTCACCTCCGCTGCCGTCCGACGTCTGACTGATGCGCCGTATCGATTCCTCTTGCCGATCAAACAGAAAGATGTCGGTGAGACCATTGACGTCGCCGGGAACGAGATTCGCCGCTGCGGAGGAGAAGACGACGAAACGGCCATCGCCGCTGATCGATGAATCGCCCGAATCCTCGTCCGCTTCCGTGCCATCGTCGGCGATACTAACTCGCTGCGTGGTTCCCGACACGCGATCGGTCACAAACACATCGGTGCGATTGTTCGTATCCAGGTCGACCAGATTCGTCGCGACCGACTCAAAGGCAACAAAGCGTCCTTCGCGGCTGATCGAAGCATGCAAGCTGGTGCCATCGGCACTTTGATCGCCAAGTCCTACTGACACGAGCAAGATTTCATCCTGTTGGCGATCCGAAACGTAAATGTCCCCATCCGAGGTGAACGCGACATATCGCCCATCGGCGCTGACCATTCCGTCACTGGGGACATAACCGTTCAACTCGGACGCCACCGAAAATCCGGCGGGTATCCCGTCGCTCACGCGAGTGTCGACGACTTCAATACTGTCAAGCGATCCCAAGAACGGATTCTCAAAGCTGTTGACAAGCGAGACATAGTTTCCATCGGCACTAACCGAAGGCTGATCAAAGGCCGAGTAGGGAATCTCGGAGAAAGGAAAGCCAAAGTCGTCCACAAAGTTGGGGCTGTAATAAGTTCCGCTGGCTCGGTTGAGCACGCGTAAACTGGTGACGACCGGATCGGGGTCGGAACCGATATCCCAGTAGTAAGCGACGGTATTTCCGTCGAACGAGAGGGCCGGAGCGTACTGCCTGCCGAGCTCCGCATCGCCACGTACACCGACGAGTGTGGGCTGATCTGCGATCGTCCAGCCGCTTGGAACCTGCAGGTAAATCCGCTGGGGTCCCGCTGGCAGATTTGAGAAATGGAAGCTGCCGAGGTTTTCTCCGTCTTCACTCAGCGTTTGAGGCTCGCCCTCGTCCAACTGCTCATTTTGGTTGAGGTCCACAAACAACGAGAAGCCTGGCACGCCCGGCTCTTCGGGCTGCTGGGCCCCATCGCCATCTCGGTCGATGAAGATGACCCCGCCCGCCGATCCGCCGACCATCTCGACCGCGCCGACGTCGGGCGCGGTCAGGAAGTCGCGGCCGCGGATGGGCCGTGGCGTCCCGATCTGGTCGACGATCGGAAAGTCTTCCAAGTCGCCGCCGTCAATCGCTGGATTGTCGCCCTTCAACGGGTGTGCCATCGTTGGGCCTCCGAGATCCCGCAGGGGGCCGATCGAGTCGGCATCCGCAATCACGTTGAAACGCAGATCGCTGACGCCGGCTCCGATCGGTTCGCCTTGATTGCCCGCCAACAGTGAACTTTTCAGGCCAACACGTCCGGCAATCGAGGACGCTCCCTCATGCAAGGCCGCGGTAACGTGTCGTAGATCACCTCGTGCTGACGAGCCTTCCTGCGGCTCGAGATCGAGTGACCAACTTTGCAACGTGCCAATGTCGTTGATCGTTGTGTCTTGAATCTCCAACTGCCACGTTCCGTCGGGGTCTTCTCCATTGAAGTCACTCAACTGGCCCAATGGACGAAAGGTGCCGGTGTATGGCGCTGAACCCTCGGCTAAATCATTCAAGGATTCATCATCAAGAACGGTGTCGGTAAAGTTGTTGCTGCCGGCGCCCACATCGCTCAGCAGCTCCACCCTCGTTCCCGATGGGCTGATCAGGTAAACGCTCAAGTCACCGTTGAACGTGTGGTCGATCCTTAACTTGACGTTGACATCGGAGACCACGTCGTTGAAGTCTGACACGGTCAATTCCGACGTGATCGTAGCGACGTCCGGAATTGGGCGAGGAACGTCTGTTGAGACGAATTCCTGTCGGGGGACAAGGCTGAAGACGCCGATCGCGGCTCCCGACGCGTTCACCGAACGATTGGCCGATAACGTGGTGTTCTCGACATTGATCGCACCACTCTTAAGCCCGACAATACCGCCGCCGCCGATCAGGTTCGGATCGGGTTCCGTCAAGTCTTCACCGACTGAGGCGACATTCCCGACAAGAGTGCTCTGGGCAATCGACACGGTTGCCCCACCGGCGGCCAGCAAGCCGCCACCGATCTCCGCGGTGTTGGAAGCCACGGTGCTGTGCCGCATCTCCAGGCTTCCGCCCCACAAAGCGATGCCGCCGCCGCCGAGCCCGCTCGACTCGTCCACCGAGACATGGCCGGTGACCACGACCTGATCCAAGCGGAGTGTCCCGGCGGAAAGAATGCCGCCTCCACCTTGGTCAGCCGGAGCGACGCCGCCGGTCAACGTCACCTGTTGCAATGACAATGAGGCGCCGGGATGGACCTTGAAGACTCGATCGGTGCCGCTGCTCGCGATTTGGTTGGCGACGCCGTTTCCAATGATCGTCACGTTGCCAAGGACATCAAGGTCTCCGGCGGTTTCGTTCGACCAACCCGTCGCATTGGCAATGCTGGGTAGTCCGTCAATCGCGTCGGAATCGGGGAAGTCCGAATTCGAATCGGCCTGATGGGGAAGGTCCAAGAGTACTTCCGCAACGTCAAGCATGATCGTCCGCTCGGACGGCGCCGACACGTTGGCTTCTTGAATCGCGGCTCGTAAAGAACAGGCTCCTGATGCGTCGGCGCAGATCCCATCGCCTACGTTCGCATCGACCGAGTCTTGTCCGGTTGTAACGTGGAAGACTTCGTCGCTTGATAACAGCTGCAACGCATCGCTAGGTCCCACAAACGCATTCGTGAAGACACTTTCCATTTCGGCGGCTGAAGGATCGATCGATTGAAAATCAGTGACCCAGTCTTTCGAAGCGAGCGACGATGCGGCTAGATCGTCCGCTGCAGAGAAACTCTCGACCAGCCACACGTTTTCAGCCGGCTGCTCGCTTGGCGAACCGAATTCACCGATCACATTGAAGTTGACAAACTCGCTGTCGAGTAAGGCATCAAGTCTGAGGATCGGCTCGGGGTGCGGTGAAACCGTGGGACGAAGCCAGACCTTCCATTGCTGATGTGATTGATCCTCCACGGCGGTAGGACGTCGCGGGCCAATGAATGCGGATTCAGGAACCGACTTGTTTGCGGCTGACAAGAGTGAAATACGCTGGTCTGTTTCCGACCCGAGAGAGTTGACTTCTCCGCGAATCGTTGCCCTCTCTTCAAGGAACGCCTGGTCGATCACACCGGCTGCGTGAAGCAACCGCCTCGGTTCTAACAACTCGAGCGAAATTCTTCGGCGACGGCCCATCAGTGCCCCTACAATTTCAAAATGATGTCGTGAGTGCGACAACGCGGGTCGCCTCTAAATCCTTCGACGTCCAAGATCGTCGGCGACTCACAGCGTTTCCGATGAGAATCTTTAGTTTAATTGCGAGGTTTGCCGCACGCATGCCTTCCGGATCACGCGCTGGAAGCCAATCCAAGCAGCGCCGATCCGTTTTTGGATGGCAATCAGTTTAGGAGTTAAGCTGCGATAGAACAGCCTTCGCTCGAGGGGGTGGGCGTAGGCGGATGGATGAAATTCGCCCACCCACGGGTGCGGTTCGATTCAGTAACTTGGGCCTCTATCCCCCCCAAAGCTCGCAGCGTGTTATCTCCATTCTCGGTTCGTGGTCCCCGGCGAGGCTGGGTTGCCCCCGGCGAGGCTGTGATCGAGGAGTGAGCTGCCTTCGCGGTGGGAGAGCGACGTGGTAGACTCGCGGATTGGTTCGAAATTCCTCGTTCGTTGCGCCTTGCCGCAGTGCGGGGTGTGGATGTCAAGGAGCGTGCCGACGGCCTTTCACCCATCGGTACGCGAGGATTACTTCATGCAGTGGATAGCACGATATGGATTTGATGTCCGATGAGTCGATCGGTGCGCTAGGATTGTTGGTGGCCGAGGCCGCTGAGCGACTTGTTGACTCTCATGACGAAACGCTCGATAAGCGAGCGGCGATGTTGTCGGTGGAATCCCCCACGTTCAGCGGCGAAGACGGGCGGATGCTCTTCACTTTCAAGGTCAAGGGGAATCGCCAGCAACCGGTCGAGGCGACGATCGAGGTGGCGCCCGAGCCGCACGGCGAAGGTGACGATTTCGATTTCCAGCCCTTGGGGGTTACCCTTGACGCGAAGCCTCACTGCGAGTGCGGGCAATTCGGTTCGCGCGGCCGTTGTTCACACACCCTAGCGGTTTCCTGGTGGCTGCAGGAACAACTCGGACGTCGCTCGATAGCAGATGTGTTCGAGTTCCTGGGGGAATTGGAAGTGGATTCGGTGGCTGCCGGACGAGAGCTGGTGAGCCACTTGTTGGGTTTGGCCGAGGAAGCCAGTGCGTCCGGGGTCGGCGGTGAGGCGACTCGCCTGCAGTGGCGGATCGGCCTTTCGACTTCGCGATACTACTGTCCCGTCTCGATCACCGCCTACGAGCAGAGGCCGCGGAAGAACGGAAAGGGATGGACCAAAGGCAAGGAGGTTCGCAGCTTTGATCTGCTACGTCGGAATTTTGCGGATCATCCGATTGACGGGCGGATCGCTGCTTTGGTGGCGCAGCCGAGTTATTCGTTCAATGAAGATCACTTTTCGGAGTTCCAAGCACTCAAGCTGCTTGGCGGTCACCCCAATGTGGTTTGGGATGACGCGGATGTCCGTCCCTGCCATGTCTACGCAGCTGAGCTGTTGTTGACCCTTGAGCCCGTTGAGGTGGAGCCCGAGGACGAGGCGGAAGAGGATGCCCGTGAGGATCACGGCACGCTGTTTCGACCGCGACTCGATGTCAACGGCATTGCTGTCGATTTGAACGACTGCGAGATCGTCTACGGACACGCCAGTCCGGTCGAACCGATTGTTGTCTTGGCCGACCAGGAGCATGATCGTTTGATCGTGTGCACGATTCGCGATCCTCGGGGGACGCGACTGATTCAGTATCTGTTGGAAACCGATTTAGACGAGATTTTGATTGACGCAGAGACGGCGGCCCGCTTTTCGGTTGGTAGCGGCCGTGTCGACCCGCTGATCCAAGTCCAACTGCCTCCGCAACTGGCCGGTCCGATCGAGCCGGTTACGGCGGAATTGATCTTTGAACTGCGGCCTCGCAGCGGCGCGGGGTTGAGCGTGGCGTTGCGGATGCACGATGAACGATTTCGTGAATTACTCGTCCCCGGCCAGCCGCCCCAGATCGTGTCGTGTTTGTCCGACCGAGGACCGGTACGCTTGCAGCGGGATCTGGAAGCGGAACGGAAGCATGCGGATCAAGTGATTGAACGGTTTTCGTTGAATCGTCTCAGCCCCGATGGGCTGGATCATTGGGTCGCTGAAACCGACGAGGTGGCACTGGATCTACTGGCTTCCCTTTACAGCGGTGGGGCCGAGACGCCGCGGATCATCTGGCCCGAAGGGGAATCGATTCGCGTGCGGGGAGAGATCACGCCGTCGGCACTGCGAGTTGAAATCGATGACCGTCGAGACTGGTTTGGTCTCAGCGGATCGATCTCACTGGATGGTCGCGAGATCCCGCTAGCCGATTTGCTATCCGCGGTCCGTGATCATCGCTCCTTGGTCCAGGTGGGTGATCGTCAGTTTGCCAAGATCAGCGAGTCGTTTCGGCGTCGTTTGCAGCAACTCGGAGACACCGTGGTTGCCGAACGCGGCTCATTGAAGGTCGCTGACGCTGCCGTACCCGCTGTTCAAGAATTGATTAGCACCGATGTTCCGGTAGAGGCCGCGGCGCGGTGGCACGAGTCGCTTCGACGGTTGGAATCCCTGGCGGATTGGCTGCCGCAAAAACCGGAGCAACTCGAGGCGACGCTTCGTGATTACCAGCTCGAGGGCTTTCAGTGGTTGGCGAGGCTCAGCGCCTGGGGGGTGGGCGGCGTGCTCGCCGACGACATGGGACTCGGCAAGACCGTCCAAACGCTCGGCGTCTTGATCGAACGAGCCAACGGAGGACCTGCCTTGGTC
The DNA here is from genome assembly GCA_029287555.1 of Rubripirellula sp. Lineage (GTDB taxonomy): Bacteria > Planctomycetota > Planctomycetia > Pirellulales > Pirellulaceae > Rubripirellula. The sequence continues at coordinate 8,679 of JARFQX010000402.1, forward strand.
GTGGCACCCACTAGTGTCGGCGAAAACTGGCTACGCGAAACGGAACGATTCGCCCCATCACTGAGCGCGCACCTCTACCGCGACTCGGACCGTGCCGCGTTGGTTGAATCCGCGGCCGAGGGTGATCTGGTGATTGTCAGTTACCAGTTGTTGCAGCGTGATGCGAAACGATTTGCTTCAAGAAGCTGGAACACCCTGGTGCTCGACGAAGCGCAGTTCATCAAGAATTCGCAAACGAAGACCTCCCAAGCGATCCGCCGTATCGAAGCGGATTGGCGAATTGGTCTTTCCGGAACGCCTTTGGAGAATCATCTCGGCGAATTGTGGAGTCTATTTCGAACCATCAGCCCCGGACTGCTCGGTTCCTGGGAACGGTTTCGACGGCGCTTTGCCGATCCGATTGAACGGCACAAAGATGAGGATCGCCGTGAATCGCTGGCACGGTTGGTTCGGCCGTTTATTCTCCGTCGCACGAAGGATAAAGTGCTCCGTGAGCTGCCACCGCGCACCGAGATTACCTTGCATGCGGAACTGAGTCAGGCCGAACGTCGCAAGTATGAAGACGTCCGCTTGGCGGCGTTGGCGGAGCTGAGCGGAGTCTCCGAGGGAGACCAGAAGGCGGGGCAGCAGCGGATTCGAACGCTGGCTTGGTTGACCCGTTTGCGGCAATTGGCCTGTCATCCCCGACTGGTGGACGCCACTTGGAAGAAGAGTTCGGCCAAGCTCGATTTGCTGATGTCGTTGGTGGAAGAACTTCGCGAAGGTGAACATCGCGCGTTGGTCTTCAGTCAGTTTGTCAAGCATCTTACGGTGATCCGCGAGGCGCTCGATGACCAGGGCGTCACCTACCAGTACCTCGATGGCACCACTCCGGCGAAGGAACGTCAGCGACGAGTCGATGCGTTCCAAGAGGGCGAGGGGGAATTGTTTCTGATCTCGCTCAAGGCGGGTGGCACGGGTTTGAACCTGACCGGCGCCGACTATGTGATTCATCTTGATCCGTGGTGGAACCCGGCGGTGGAAGACCAGGCGACCGACCGAGCCCACCGCATCGGTCAGCAGCGACCGGTGACCGTTTACCGATTGGTTGCCGAGGGCACGATCGAGGAACAGATTCTCTCGCTTCACGCCGACAAACGTGAACTGGTGGCGGGTGTGCTGGACGGAACCGACCGGGCCGCCAG
>JARFQX010000416.1 GCA_029287555.1 Rubripirellula sp.
CTCGCGGTCGTGAGTAGCCTGGTACGTCAACGTGGTTCCCGCACCGTCGACGAGCTGGGCATCCGTTTGTTCGTCGTTCCAAAGATAGCTGTACGGGTGCCAGTTGATCCCGTCAAAGTGCAACAATTGCGTTTCCAAACGACGTGAGCCGCGGGAAAGCGTCTTCGCGAAAACGGTGCCCGCGGGATACTGCCAGTTTCGTTGCTGGCGATTGATCCGAATCGATTCCGTGCCGGGAACGCCCACCACAAATTGACTCGTGGCACCGTCCTGCCACGCGGACACGATCGGTCGATAGGAATGAACACCTGGGGCGGGAGTCAAGGAGCCCGTCGATTCAAATAGTCCGGTCTCGCTCAACCGGCGGGGAAACGTCGACGGTTGATCCGACAACTTGTTCTTGACCAGTCGGTAGATGCCGCCGTCATATCCCACAATCAGTACTTCACCCTCGCGAGTTTCAGCGAAGGTGATGATCGCGAGGCCAGTCTCCGCCAGCACGGGGTTCCATGTCACTTCGTCCCCGTCGTGCCGCAACCCCCAAAGCAAACCGGTCACGTAGTCTCCATACAAATAGGCGCCATCCAAATCACGATGCTCCTTCCCTCGATAGACATGCCCGCCGGTTACCGATTGTCCGATGGCGTGAGGATAGGCGACCAGAGGCTTACGAATTGGCGTCGGCCCCGGCTTGATGTCGCTGCGAATCGGTTGGGGTCCTTCGACGATGCTCCAACCGTAATTGCCGCCACGTTTGACGTTGTAAACCAGTTCCCACAACTCCCAGCCAACATCGCCGCAGTAGATCTCGTCGGTGCCCGGAGCAATCGTGAACCGCCAAGGATTGCGAAAGCCGTAGGCCCAAATCTCGGGACGAGCTCCTTGCAAGTCGATGAACGGATTGTCGTCGGGAATCGCGTAGGGAAGATCACCGCTACGACGATTGACATCGATCCGACAAATCGTCGAACGCAAATCCGAAAGGTCCTGGCTCACGTCGTATTCATCGGGAGGAAAGGGTCGCGCGCCGTCGCCCGCTGAAAAGTAAAGATACCCTTGGGAATCGAATCGTATCGCGCAGCCGTTGTGTCCTCCGGACGGCCACGTCAACACAACCTCTTCACTGCTTGGATCGATGGTCGGAGGATCGGTCGAGGAGAGCGTGAAACGGGAAAGCCGTGTGCCATCCGGTCTCGCCACCGGATCTCCCGCGTAGACAATGAAGACTTGTCGGTTGTCATCAAAGTCGGGGTGGACGGCAAAACCAAAGGCACGCCGAAATTGATCGACTTGCGTGTTCAAGTCGATCGCCAGATCAGCCTCGCTGCAGTTCGGATCGTCGACAAACGTGTAAAGTTTCCCGCCAACCTCGAGCAACACCATCCGACCGGTATCGCCCAGGGGCATCAGTTCGACCGGATTGCGAAACTCCAATTTCGGATAGACACGCTCGACGTGGTAGGGCTTGGGTGGATCGGGCGATCCAACCACTCGCGATGTCGTCCAGGGCGTCCTCGCGGAAATGGAATCGACGCTCAACAGCTCGAAACCCAACAACAGTGCGAGGCAGACAATCAGCCTGAGAAGACTTCGACAAGCAAACATGGGATCGCGTTCCAGTGAGAATCCGTGTGAACTTTCGCCCGGCCATGAAAAGGCGTCAGCCCCCGGCAGCGGCACCAAGGGGGGAAGATGCCTCCGCCTCAATCGCCTCTAGTGTAGCCAAGGCGTGATCAAATGCTTCACGGGCGGCCGGTCGTTCTGACTCCGCAATATTCCGCTCGCGATTCTTCCACAGCAACTTCGTCATCTCGATACACCAGCGCGCGCTCCGGGCCGACGCGCGAATCGGCTGACCGTTTACGATCACGTTGACGGGATTCGAGTGCATCTGAGGAAACTGTCGCACGGCCACCCAACTGCTGCGGTCGATCGGAATCGTGAATTCCAAGCGATGAGTCGAACCGTCCGCCGGCACGCTTTGACTCGCAACCGGCTTGCCATTGACGATGACTTCGACCTCGCGGGTTCCGCCCGACACCCAGCCTTCGGAACGTTCACGATGAAGGATCACCGTATCACCAATGACAGCGCGGCCAGCTTCGGCCTGCTGCGTTCCGTAAGCAACCCCTTCGGGTGTGCGCGGCGCGAAAGCAACTTGGGCAACCACCGTGACCTTGCCCGGTTCACTCAAGGAAGCTTCCCCGTAGCCGGGCGACACACCGTTGACCTTCAAGCTGGGCAGGTGTGCGTAGCCGTCGGAGACATAGGAACGGCCCGCGGCCAGGGCAGCGCACCATTCCGCAAAATCGAGCTTCACGCCCTTGCCGAGATGAACGTAGACGCGTCCCTTGCCCACACGCCGGCTGCTCATGCAGGGGAAATCGGTCTCTCCCGAAACCTTCAAAGGAAAACCGCAGTTGAGCAGGTGATACCAGGTGTTCCACTCCTGAATTCGTCGGGTGTCCATGGCGCTGATGAAGTCGCAGACACCGGCAACCGTGCTGACGCAGATCTCCATCGCACCCACGCCGTTCATTTCGGGGATCGCGTAGTTGGGAAGCTCTTCAGCGGCTTGCCGGTGTGCCTCAATCAACTCGGACGGGGACAGACGGAGATCGCCATCTCGGTTGATCGAGTCGAATGGAGCGGGTAGCAGCACCGCGGCAATCTCGTGGCGCTGGAGGGACCCGTCGTCATCCGCGTCATGCTGGGCAATCAGGCGAGCGGTCGCTGACTCGGGGTCAATCGCCAGGCCACTCGCCGAATGCGCATAGCCCGCGTAGCCGCCTTGCGACTTGGCCCAGCGCATTACGGGCGTCGTCCACGTCGGCCATCCTTTCGCCTTCGTTCCCTCGCTTTGCGGATAACTCTGGTTGGTCAGATTCAAAAGGCAGACGTGTCCCAAGGCCTGCGAACCAAATCCACTGATCTCCAGATCGTACTTCAGCAAAGTATCGTTCGTGCCGAACATATGGGCGCGGGCATCGAAGTATTGCCGCTGGTATTCAAAGCAAGGACCCCACGTCAGCACGCAACCGACGTTCAAGCCTTCGCCCTGGACCTGGCGGAACATGTCGGCGGGGCTAACGCCTTGGGTCGGCTGGGTGTAGTGCGCGCACCCGGCCGCGTGGATGTGGTGATCTCCGCTGAAAAAACCGTACTCGGCCGCGTCAAACCAGCGTTCCAACTGCAACGACAATCGATTCTTTCGATTCGGATCGACTTCGATTTCCGTCATCTTGACGTGATACTCGGGACCCCGACTGTAAGTGACTTCGAACCGGCCCGGCGGCAACCACACCGACTCGCCGTCGATCCGATAGACGTGCGTTTGAAAAAAGAAATCCGGAGCTGTCCGTTTCGCTTGCAGGGGAAACACCCGTCCCAGGGCATCTCGGAAATCGAGCCGGGCAATCGACGGAAGACCATCGCGGTCACGGATCTGCAGCTTCAACTCAATCGCGGGATCGATCTGAAACAGCACCGGCAATTCGTTGCGATGCTCCAGATCAGCCGTCCCGTCGCCAATGTCAAAGTGCAAGACCCCTTCACGCTTTCCAGCCTCATTCGATGCCAACAGCAAAATGACGTATTCAACTTCCAGACCAGACAAGTGGGGAGTCATCGGGGCGGCACGGTGAACGTCGACTGCCAGGAATCGTTCCCGACTCCCTTCCACATTTTGATTCTCGAGCAACTCTGTCTGCTGTTGACGCTGCATGCTCAAGCGTGCCGTTCCCGAGTAGACGGGTCCGGCCTGAGGGCTGGTCACGCGCAAACGCGATGTCGAGGTTCCATGATTGATCACTTTGGCAAGCATCGGTTGGTAACCGGCTTGCTGTAATCGCGCCGCCGCCGGTCCGCGCTGAACGCTAACTCGCTCCTCGGGATTAATCGTGACAACGGCCAAGACTTGGGAATCCAGCGAGTGCTGCACCTGCACCGAATCACCCGTTTGCATCGCTTGATCGACTGCGGCCACCGTTTCCGGCGGCAATGGTTGCCCGAGCAATTCAAGCGTCTGCAGCATGCGGCGCACGTTGGAGATCAGCGGCTGACCTTCCACACGGACCACGTCAACGTCATTGAATGTCGCGTCCTGAGCCAACGCTGGAAGCGACAGAGACCAGACGAAACCTGCAACGAGAACCACGTACAAGCGTCGCATCATGAATTTGCCTCCGCGTGGACAAGTTGGACTCGAGCTGCCCGATCACCGTGGTGACGATCAAGCCAACAGCTCGTCGACGACGCGACCATGAACATCCGTCAATCGGTAGTCGCGTCCTTGGAAGCGATACGTCAATCGCTCGTGATCGAAGCCGAGTTGGTGAAGGATCGTCGCCTGCAGGTCGTGAACGTGGACCGGATTTTCGGCAACCTGGAAGCCGAGTTCATCCGAGGCACCATACTCAAAACCGGCTTTGACACCGCCACCGGCCATCCACATCGTGAAAGCGTCGGGGTAATGATCGCGTCCCAGAATCTTGCTCTTCGCAGTGCGACCTTCACGAAACGGCGTGCGCCCAAACTCGCCACCCCAGATGATCAGCGTTTCCTCAAACAGCCCTCGCTGCTTCAAATCCTTGATCAAAGCGGCGATCGGCCGATCCATCGTGGCGCACTTGTTGGTCAACCCATCCTTCAAGCCCGAGTCCTCGCGGGTCCCGTGGAAATCCCACCCCCAGTCGAATAGCTGCACGAAACGCACCCCTGCTTCGGCCAACCTTCGCGCCAGCAAGCAGTTGTTGGCAAGGCTCGATTCACCCGGCACCGCCCCGTAAGCTTCGAGCGTCTGCTGCGATTCCCGCGAAATGTCCATCACCTCGGGCACGGCCGTCTGCATTCGAAAAGCCAATTCGTACTGCGAAATGCGTGTCAGCGTCTCGGGATGTCCCATCTCGGCGGCCTGCATTTGATTGAGATCTCCCAGAGCGTCGAGCGTCATCCGCCGCACGTCACGACTCATCCCGGGTGGATCCGATGCGTAGAGCACCGGGTCTCCCTTTGACCGGCACTGCACGCCTTGGTAGACCGAGGGAAGAAATCCGCTGCCGAACGAATTCTTGCCACCGTTGGGTTGGACCCCGCTGGAAATCAAGACGACGAATCCTGGCAGGTCGGCGTTCTCGCTTCCCAAGCCGTAAGTCACCCAGGCTCCCATCGACGGGCGACCCGATCGCGGCGAGCCGGTGTAGACGAGCAACTCGGCCGGAGCATGATTGAACTGGTCGGTGTGCATCGAGTGGACGACGCACAGGTCGTCAGCGACCTCGTGAAAGTGGGGGATAGCATCGGACATCCACATGCCGCTTTCGCCCACGCGCGACCAGTTGCGCGGCGAGCCCATCAGCTTCGGCACCCCGGTAGTGAAGGCAAACTCACGGCCGGCCAGGAATTGATCCGGGCAATCTTGCGAATCCCGCTTCACCAATTCGGGCTTGTAGTCAAACAGGTCAAGATTGGGAGGCGACCCGGTCATGTGCAGATAGATCACCCGTTTCGCCTTGGGAGCAAAGTGGGGCGACTTGCTCGCCAAAGGGTTCGCTGCTTCGACCGCTCCCCGCGTGTCGTCGGCCAGCAGGCAGCTGAGGGCAAGCCCGCCGATTCCGGCCGTCGACTGCTTGAAGAAGTGACGTCGCGTATTGGATTGGAGCTGTTGGAGTCGGTTGTGCACGTTTCTCTCCGGCGTCGGCAGTTTGCCAACTATCGTTTCATGAACATTTCATCGAGGTTCAAAATCACATTCCCCACCACCGTCCAAGCCGCCGCTTCGGCAGCCTCCATGTCGCCGGGCAAGGGACCAATCGGATCGGTCGCCAACTGCTTCGCTTCATCAGGATCCGCCGAGTAACGCTTGAAAGATGATGCGGCCAAATCAACCAGTCGGGCGATCTCCGCTTCGCTCGGTTCGCGAATCAAACCGTGTCGAACGCCTTCGCGAATCCGTTCGGCGGCATCCGCGTCGGCGAGGATCATCCTGCGAGCGAGCGCCTGGGCAGCCTCGACGTAGACCGGATCGTTCAGCGTCACGAGCGCCTGCAGCGGTGTGTTGGTGCGAATCCGTCGAACGGTGCAAACCTCTCGATTGGGCGCATCGAATTGGGCCATCGAAGGATAGGGACTCGACCGACGCCACGTGGTGTAGATGCCGCGGCGATAGCGATCGCCGCCCGAGCTCGTCTTCCAATCGGTCGCGGATCCAAAGGCGGCCTTCAATCCCAACTCGGGCTGCGGCGGGTTAACCGGCGGTCCGTGCATCTTCGAGCTCAATAGTCCGCTCACGAACAGTGCCTGATCACGCACCACTTCGGCCGAGGCTCGGAACCTGGGACCGCGAGCGTACAACCGGTTGAACGGATCGGCAGCCTGGTTTGACTCACTGCAATAGGAGGATTGGCGATAGGTTGCCGATGTCACCAAGAGTTTCAGCAGATGCTTCAAATCCCATCCGCTCTCCACCAATTCGACGGCCAACCAATCGAGCAACTTTGGGTGCGAAGGCAGCTCACCTTGCGAACCAAATTCTTCGCTGGTCTGAACAATGCCCACCCCGAAAATCTCTTCCCAATGTCGGTTGGCGATCACGCGAGCCGTCAGCGGGTTTTCATCATCGACAAGCCATTGCGCAAGGGCGAGGCGATTGGGTTGACCCTCGCTTGCCCGAGCTCGGCCCGGCAGCGGATGAAAGGACGACGGCACACCGGCGGTGACTTCCTCTCCCGTGCTGAGATAGTTGCCCCGAATCTGCACCTTGGTCGTGCGATGCTGTTCCTCGGGGAGCTCGCGCATGACCGGAACCGTCGTGGTCGGCTTGATTGAGGCGAGTGACTTGCGCAACTCAGCCAGTCGGTTCCGCTGCGCCGACAGCAACGGCGTGATGCTGCGATAGTACTCGGCAACTCGATCGCGCTGCTCGGTTGCAAGTCGGTCGCTGGGCACTCGAATCAGTTCTCGGATCGCTTTGGGGATCCGCGCCCACTGCGAAACGTTACGGTCGGAAGTGACCTCCACACGAAAACGATCCAACAGGTGACGGACGTGCTTGGAGATTTGGCTCAAGTTCAACGTCAGCGTGCCTTTGCCGGTCTCGATCGGCTGGCGAAGCACGAGTGTCAATTCGTGCGGTTTGCCTTGTTGTGGAGCGATGGCCCAGCCGCGATCACTCGAAGGCTTGGTGTCGAGCACCGACTCGGCCGGAAAGCCAACTTGCTCGTGATCCGCCAAGGCGGCAGCAAAATCAAGTCGCACCGATTGATCCACCGCCAAAGCCATCTCGGGACCGGGAACCTCAGAAGGCGATTGACTCCAAACCGTCTCTCGTTCTGCGTCAAGCAACCGTACTTGAAAGCCTTTGATCCGACCGGCGATCCTGTCTCCACCGTCGCTGCGGTTCCAGATCACCAACCGCTCGATCGGCCGCTCGCTGCCAAGATCAATTTCCAACCACGGATCCCGCTCGGCGGCGGTATGCGTCACCGAACCTTGTTCGAAATCGCCGTCGGTATTGCCGTCGATCGCAAGTTGAGCCTTGCCGCCGTAATCGGTCGAACTCTGACTCGCCTGGCCCTCGGTCGCAATGTTTTCTCCACCGCTAAACACCTGAACTTCGGCCAAGTGAATCATCTTGCCTTTGCCGGGCAACTCAACTCGCAAATAGCGTGATCGGACGGGCTGGTGATCGTCGGGAACCCAGGTCGCGTCGACACCGGACAGGACAAAGTTGTCTCGCTGCTGCTTCGGCACCACGATACGAACGGCCGACACGGTCGCATCGTCGGTCGGATATTGAATGGTATAGCGATCTTGATCCGGCTTCGGATCGGCCGCGGAAACCCATCCGCCATCATCGATCTGTAACTCGCGATCTGTCGCAACCGCTGAACTCGGAACCAGCGGTCGCCAGTCGGGTTCGTTGCGAAGCGTCTGAACCCACCGCTCTTGCGCCGCCTCGAGTTCAGGAGTCGAAGTGGCAAGTGTTTCGCTGATTTGCTCAATCTCCTTTCGCAACTGTTCCTTGCGAGCTTTCTGTTCATCCGACCAGACCTCCAGCAAGGGGCTTTCGTCCTTGCGGTCGGCATCCTGCGAGTTGTTGAAGAAAGCGAAGAAGCGAAAGTACTCTTCTTGGGTAATGGGGTCGTACTTGTGCGTGTGACACTGGGCACACGCCATCGTCGTTCCCATCCAGACGGCCATCGTCGTATTGACACGATCGACAATGGCGACGTTGCGGAATTCTTCGTCGTTGGTGCCGCCTTCATTGTTTGTCAGCGTGTTGCGATGAAACGCGGTCGCGATCAAGTGCTCATCGGTCGGCTCGGGCAACAAGTCGCCGGCAATCTGTTCGATGGTGAATTGATCAAATGGCTTGTTGTCGTTGAGCGAGCGAATCACGTAGTCACGGAAGGCCCAAATGGTGCGTGGTGGATCGTCCGCGTAGCCCGCCGAGTCTGCGTAACGGGCCAAGTCCAGCCACACTCGGGCCCAGCGTTCTCCGAACGACAATTTGCCGAGCATCCGATCGACGAACCGTTCGTAGGCATCCGCCCGCGGGTCGTCTCGCAAGCTCACCGCTTCCTCCCAAGTCGGCGGCAATCCGGTCAGATCGATCGCCACACGTCGAGCCAGGGTTAATCGATCCGCCTCGACCGACGGCTGGAGTCCTTCTCGCTCCAACCTCGCCAGGATGAAGTGGTCGATCGGATTGATCGGCCAGTCGCGGTTGGAGACGCGTGGAAGCTGCGGTCGCTGCGGCACTTCGTAAGCCCAATGCCGGGCATAGGGGGCTCCCTGCGAGATCCATCGACGAACCAAGTCGATCTGCTGTTCATTGAGCCTTTGCCCTTTTCCCTCCGGAGGCATCCGCAAGTCTTCGTCGTCGGTGGTCAATCGAACGATCAACTCGCTCGAGTCCGGATCGCCGGGAACGATGGCTGCGTAACCACCGAGGTCCTCCCGCGATCCATCTTCAATATCGAGTCGCAATCCCGCCGCCCGTTCTTCCTCATCGGGACCGTGACAGGCGAAACAATTCGCCGAGAGCAGAGGCCGAATTTCGCGATTGAAGTCGACCGTTTCCGCACCCATCAACGAGGGAGAAAAAAAGAGGCTGACCGCCACTACCCACAAAAGCGCGGGCCATAACGACGCAGTGAGCCGATTCCGCCTGCCGAGGGTGATGTTGAGGAAAGGAATCCGTGTCGGCATGGTCACTGGGAGCGGGAGAGGGCAAGGCGGATGGAAGGCGGGGGAGGGCAGGGGAGTGGACCGATCAACGTCGACTTTCTCCGGACCCTCCATTCTAACAGAAGATCGCCCAGGGTCTCCGGTTGGTCAGGTCACAAGAGGGGCACTGGTTACTCCTCCAACTGCTCCCAGCGTTCGTAGGATTGGGCCAGGGACTTCTCGAGTTCGGCGAGTCGGGCCGCGTCGGCAGCGATTTTCTCGCCCGGTTGCTGGTAGTAGGTCGCCTCGCCCATCGCCCGGTGGCACGCGGCGATCTCAGCTTCAAGCTTCTCAATCTGCTGCGGCAATTGCTCGAGTTCGCGTTGCTCGTTGTACGACAGCTTGCGGCGCGGGGTCGTGGCCCCCAGCTGCCGGGCATCCGCTTGCCGGGCATCCGCTTGCCGGGCATCCGGCTGCGGGGTGTCCGCCTCGGCGGGTCGTTTGGCCTTCGCTTCCTTGACCGCGGCGGAACGCTCTTTACCCGATGATGCTTGATCCCTGCTGGCCTCGTCTCTTCGCTTGACCGCAGCTTGCCATTCATCGTAGCCGCCGACGTACTCGTTGACCTTTCCATCCTCGAAGACAATCGTGCTGGTGACAACATTGTTTAAAAACGTGCGGTCATGGCTCACCATCAGTAGCGTGCCGGGAAACTCAACGAGCTGCTCTTCCAACAATTCCAGCGTTTCGCTGTCGAGATCATTGGTCGGCTCATCCAAAACGATCACGTTCGCCGCGCGCGTCATCAGCTTAGCCAACAAGGCACGATTCCGTTCACCACCGGACAAGTAGCGAACCTGCGTGCGTGCTCGTTCTGGCGGAAAAAGAAAATCTTGTAGGTAGCCGAGTATGTGCTTGGTCTTATCGCCGATTTTGACCTTATCGCTTCCCTCACCGACATTCTCTTGAACCGTCTTGTCGGGATCCAAGCTATCGCGAAGCTGATCAAAGTAAGCAATTTGGACTTTCGTCCCTAACTTAACGCTGCCGCTGTCCGGCTCGAGCTCCCCGAGCAGCAGCTTCAACAGGGTCGTCTTTCCGGCACCATTGGGTCCGATGATTCCAATCTTGTCGCCACGCATCAGCATGGTTGAAAAGCCTTCGATGATTGGACGATCGTCGTAACGAAAGCTGATGTCACGAACGTCGGCAACGAGCGTTCCGGTGCGTTCGGCTTCCTGGAGACGTAGCTTCGCCGTCCCCTCTGCCTTGCGG
>JARFQX010000472.1 GCA_029287555.1 Rubripirellula sp.
GTGTAGTGATTTCGAGTCGCCAACTGAATCGCATCAATGGTCTCAGTCATCGTCCCGATTTGGTTGACCTTGATCAGGATGCTGTTGCCGATTCCCTCGTCGATGCCGCGCTGCAACCGCTCAACGTTGGTCACGAATAGGTCATCGCCCACGAGCTGGACCTGATCCCCCAGTTTGGTCGTCAGCTTCTTCCAGCTTTCCCAGTCGTCCTCGGCGCAGCCGTCCTCAATGCTGCAGATCGGATACTTGCTGGTCCAATCGGCCAGAAAATCGACCATTTCGTCGCCTGACAACTGCCGTCCATCGATGGAGTATTTCTTGGATGAGCTGTCGTAGAATTCGGTGGAGGCGACGTCGAGCGCGATCCAAATCTGCTCGCCCGCTTTATAACCGGCCTGATCGATCGCCTGGAGGATGACGTCGAGTGCCTCCTGGTTGCTCTTCAAGTCGGGGGCGAATCCCCCTTCGTCGCCGACGGAGGTGTTGTAACCTTTGCCCGAAAGGACTTTCTTGAGGTTGTGAAAGACTTCGGTACCGGCACGCAGCGCGTCGCTGAATCGTTCGAAGCCCAACGGCATCACCATGAACTCCTGGACGTCGACCGAATTGTCGGCGTGCTCTCCACCGTTAATGATGTTCATCATCGGTGCGGGTAGCATCCGGGCGCCGGCACCACCGAGATATCGATATAGCGGTTGCCCGGTGGCCTGGGCAGCGGCGTGAGCACAGGCGAGCGAGACGCTAAGAATCGCGTTGGCACCGAGATTCTTTTTGTTGGCGGTTCCATCAAGTTCGATCATCGCGGCATCGATCGCCGCCTGATCGGTCGCGTCCATCCCTTGCAGGGCATCGGCGATCTTGTCATTGACGTTGGAGACGGCGGTCGAGACCCCCTTGCCCATGAAAACCGACTTGTCTCCGTCTCGGAGTTCCCAGGCTTCGTGGGCTCCCGTGCTGGCCCCGCTGGGAACAGCGGCACGTCCGTGGCTGCCATCGCTCAGCAGCACCTCGGCTTCAACCGTCGGGTTGCCCCGGCTGTCAAGTATTTGACGGGCGTGAATGGCTTCGATCAGCGTCATGGGAACCTCGCTGGGGAACGTTTTGGTGATGGGTTACGTTGTGTTATCGGTCGGCATTTTGTTCAATGCATCGAGAGATGCCTACCCGGCACCCAATCGTGCAGAGGGGTGGACCGGTGAAAACGGTTTTTCCCCGATGCGTCGCCCCGTTACCGGTGCCGAAATGCCTCGGGCCAAAGAATTTCTCCGTTCAAGAAACCACCCAACGAAAGTCGAAGATCACCTATGTTTACCGGCTTGGTTGAAACGATGGGAACCATTGCCGCGGTGACCGACCAGCCGCCCGGACGCCGATTGACCGTCGATGCCGGCTTGGTCGCACAGGACGCTGCGATCGGCGACAGCATCTGCGTCAACGGCTGTTGTCTCACCGTGGTGGCGATCGACGGTCCACGGCTAGACTTTGAGGCGGGCGAGGAGACCCTGTCGCGAACCAATCTCGGGTCTTTACAGGTTGGATCGTCGGTCAATCTCGAACGATCGCTCGCGGCGGGTGACCGCCTCGGAGGTCACTACGTTACGGGACACATCGATGGGCTCGGCCGACTGCTTGAGCGACGCGACGACCCACCGTGGGCTCATCTGCGATTTGGGATGCCAGCCCGGCTTGCTTCCCAAGTCGCATCCAAAGGCAGCATTGCGATTGACGGAATCAGCCTGACGGTGGTGGATGTCGATGATGACTCCTTTACCGTCGCGCTCATCCCGCACACACTCGAGGTCACCACGCTGGGCAAGCGGACCGTCGGCGATGAGGTGAATTTGGAAACCGATCTGCTCGCTAAGTACGTGCAACGGAGCCTTCAGTCGACCTCGGGAACCATCTCTTGAACCAGCCCCGGCAAACCACCACCTACCTTTCGAAGCGTCTCGCAGCCGCTGGGCTGCGCCCGGTTTCGAAGTACGGCCAGAATTTTCTTATCGATCTCAACCTGGTCGATTTGATCGCCCGCTCCGCCGAGCTGCGGCCGACGGACGTGGTTTTGGAAGTCGGCACAGGAGTCGGCTCGCTGACCACCCGGCTCTCGGATCAGGCAGGTGCCGTGCTGAGTATCGAGATCGATGCCAACCTGCATCAGCTCGCCAGTGAAGAGCTCGCCGGCCGACCCAACGTGCGACTCATTCGTGGCGACGCTTTACGCAATAAGAATTCTCTTCGACCGGAGCTCATGGAATCGATCCGTGATGCCATGGGCCGCATCGGTCCGGAGTCGAGATTCCTGCTGGTTGCAAACCTGCCATACAACATCGCCACCCCAATCATCGGCAACCTGCTGCATGAATCCCCTCCGCCCGATGCAATGGTGGTGACCATCCAAAAAGAATTGGCCGACCGAATGGTGGCCGAACCGGGCATCAAGGACTACGGCGCGCTGAGCGTATGGGTTCAATCACTCTGTCGCGTCGAGGTCATCCGCTTACTTCCTCCGTCCGTTTTTTGGCCACGTCCAAAGGTTCACTCCGCAATCGTCCGTCTCGATAGCGTCCCGGAGTGGCGAGGTCAGTTTGAGGACCTGAAGTACTTTCATCAAACGGTACGTGCCCTGTTTTTTCACCGACGCAAGTTCTTGCGAAGCGTTGTCATCAGCGCAATGAAGGGGCGGCTTGGCAAACCGGAAGTGGACGAAGTGCTTGCTCGGCTTGGCCATGAGGCCACAACTCGGGCCGAGCAATTGACGGTCGAGCAAATTCAGGATCTGGCCGAAGCCTTGCGGGTGGCCGAACAACAGCAACAGGGCTAAACCCGGTTCGATTCATCGGCGGTGGCGAGTGGAAAGTAGATCACGCATCCGATCGAGCTGGGCCTTGAGTCGATCGGGGTTGAACGTGGCTCGGCGTTGGAGGTCGTCGCGTAACCCCGCGGGAAAGATGAACTCGCCGCGCCCCGAGGGCAACTGCGACGCGACGCCCGTTGATGGGGGATCGCCTAACGATTGGGCGAGTTTCACGACGCCTTGCGGCAGCGGCTCGCCATGATCAGCCAATTCGCTCGTAATCACCTGGATCGCCCACGCGACTTGGCGAGCGGAATCGTAGGCCAGAAGATCGTCGGTTGGCGTTTGCGAAAGCAGGTTGAGAACGCCTCG
>JARFQX010000474.1 GCA_029287555.1 Rubripirellula sp.
CAGCTTCAAATTCACCGGCAAACCGTATTGCTTGACCGCATGGGCGATCACGGCAAGATCATCGTTGAATTCTTTTTCGAATTGCCCGAGATCACCGACGTAGTCAACTCCCTTGTTGAACCGTCCGGTAAACTTGGGGGCGATCGTCTGCACTCGGATCTTCTCGTCAGCGATGGCAGCCAGAATGATCAACAACTCGGGCGGCGTCTGAGGCGCATCGGTTTCATCCATGGAAACCTCGGCAATGAAATTCGATTCGCCCCCTTTTTCTTGCGCGATGTGCCGGTAGATCTGGGCCGCTTCCTGGACGGCGAGCAAGTATTTCGCGGCGACCGCTTCCACCTCACTGCGGCTGATCTCGATTGGGACACTCAAGCCCTCGATCTGCTGCGTCCCAACGAGCTCGGTATGCCGGTTAACAAATTCGTCGATGACCGCTTGGCTCGCCTTCTTGCCGATCGAGTCGGCAACATCGATCGTGAAAAAATCGGAGCAGGGCAAAAAGCGATCGACCGTCTGCAGCTGGATATGATCGGCGTCGACATGCCAATCCGATCCCCATCCCAGCTCGGCCACCGCCGCGGCAGCCGCCTCATACACGCTCTGCGGCTCCGAACCGACAAAGGTGTGTTCGCGGTTGGATTTATTCCAAACGGGAATCACCTCAACGCCGTCTTGCTGGAGCTTCAAGAACGCTTGGAGCTGTGCTTTGGCTTGGTGGGCAAATCGGTCACCGACACCGAACGAGAATCTTGCTAGCGGCTTCATGTTGCTCCAACGCGTAGGGGAAGACGAGACTCAGACTGAGTCAGACATTCTTGCCCAAAGCGGGGAACGCGAAAAGCCGACGGTGCCTCTACGACGTGGATGCGTCGCGACGGCGGCGACGGTGTTGCCGAACCATCAACAGTGCACCAATCGCGGCCATCCCCATCACCGAAGGCTCCGGAACGGCCGATGCCTCCAGACTTCCCGTGGCGACGGATGTGAAGTTGGCCAGGTTCCCGCCATTGGCCGCCATGCCCGGACTCGCGTCCGTCGTGACGTCCGTGAAGCTCAGACTGAGCTTTCCCGAGCTGGGAATAATCAGCGGCAACAACGATCCGCCGGTGTACATCAACGGCGAGGTGGTGAAGAAAGACCCCGCAGAGTCAGAAACTGAACCGACGACGACGCCCCCGGTAAAGGCGCCCGATAGCAATAGAAAATTCGAGTCATCGTAGAGAAAGAAAGTACCGCCGCTGGTCACCTGGGTCACAATTCCGTTTGCATCCAAAGCGTCGCCCAGCTTGTCGACGCCGCTGATCGTCATCGACGCTCCGGCCGCGATATCGGTGAGTCCCCCCAGGAAGCCCTGATAAGAGACGTTGGTGCTTTGTTCACCAACCGTGCTGGCCTCGCCGTCATCAATCGTCGACAGAGTCCCGGTGTCAAACTGAATGTCCCGCTCGGTCGTCATTCCGGCCAGTTCAAACTTGATCACCGTCTCAGCGACCGCATCGACCGGAGAAAAAAGCAAGGAGAGCAGCGAAAGGCCGACCAAGCGAGCAAACGCACGAGGGAACATAACACTATCTGGGGGGATAGACGGGATTTTGAGAAGGTTCTAACGGGCAATCGCAGAGCTTTTTTTGCTTTTCCGCGCACTGCAAGAAAATTTAAGCTAGTTGCCCTCGTGGGGGACCTCAACGTAAAGCCGGGCAGTTTTGCGAGAATACGAGCCGGATTAATCGATATTTTCGGCCAGATGAACCAACCCTTAGCGCGGCAGAATCAGAACGGCCACCGCTCGGGATGGCCAAGACTAGAAAAGGAGACAGGAAGAGCCTGGGGATTAGCCACGAATGCGCACGAATGTCCACGAAGGAAGATTTGGACTTCATTCGCTCCCATCGCTCTACCGAGGGCCCGTGGTAGAGTGCTTCTGGGATGGAAACCGCGGCAGAAACTGAATTTGAGGAGTGCTCGGCCACCTAGAGAGAAGTGGCTACCGCATCGCCGTCCCAAAGCGTTAGGGCCTGATCGTTCAACTCCGCTGCTTGCTCGATGCTTTGCCCCGGATCGGGCTCGTCGGAGGCGTCCCGCTGATCGGATTGCAGGAACTGTGGGAGTGGTTCGAGATCCGCAAGGGCTTTATCCAACGAGACCCGCGGTGCCGTGTCGATCCGCGCCGGCGGCCGAGCGTCGTCATCGTGTTCGGTATCATGTTCGGTATCGAAACCATCGTCGCTCTCGGATGCGAAAACGATTAGCTCGCCGACCGCAGGTGCGCCTTGACGCGTCGCCATTTGATTGATCACCAACAGAGCGTCAAGCGATGTGATCGATCCATCGCCCGAAACGTCAAAGAAATCAACTCCGCTGATCGTCAGCGTATCGATCGGCTGGAGGTCCCCCGATCCATCGATGCTGTAACGGCGCGCGGCCAACTCATTGATGACATTCAAGGCATCCACAGCGGTCAACGAGCCACTGGCATCCACGTCGGCAACGTCAAGGGGATTCGTCAAGTCGCTCGGTCCAACGAGATCGAGTTGCAGGCCCTCGTTCTCCAAGCGGCGCACCACTCGCCCATCTTCGAGTCGGGTTCCATCGACCGTCCATCCGTCATCAAACACGACTGTGTCATCCCGGTTGGCGATGACCATCATCGGCCGACCCATCG
>JARFQX010000479.1 GCA_029287555.1 Rubripirellula sp.
ATCGATCGACGCATCCGGATTCACCCGCTCGATGACCCGCTGTGCCAATTCCAGAATTGAGACCGGAGCGTCGCTGCCAATGTTGTAGACACGGCCGGCCGCGTCGGGCGTGTCGACGAGCGTGGCCACCGCGCGCACGACATCGTCAACGTGAGCGAAGCAACGCACTTGCTTGCCGTCGTCGTGAACCACCAGGCTTTCGCCGCGCAGGGCAGCATCGACAAACCTTGGCAACACCATCCCGTACGCTCCCGTTTGCCGCGGTCCAACGACGTTGAAGAAGCGGCCGATCACCACCGGCAAGCCCTGCTCCTTAAAAAATGCCAGGGCCAAGAATTCATCGATTGCCTTGGAGACCCCGTAACTCCATCTTGGCTTGGTGGTCGCGCCGAAGACCAGATCGTCCTCCTCGGTCCACACTTCTTTCGGATTCTTTCCGTAGACCTCGCTCGTGCTGGCGATGAAGCAGGGGACCCGATCGCCGTCTGCGATCCGCATTCCGAGGCGATCGAGAATCAGCTGAGTCGGATAGATGTTCCGTTCAATGGTTTGAATCGGCTGCTTGGCGATCAGCGCCACGCCGACGGCGGCCGCGAGGTGGTAAACCCGATCGGCCCGGTCAACGACGTCGGCCACCAAGGACTCGTCCTCGACTGTGCCCTCGACATATTCCAAACGTTCGTGACCCCGCACCTCGGCCAAATTGGTCGCGCGGCCGGTCGAAAGATCGTCGACAACAATGACGTGATGTCCCTGGGCAAGCAGATGTTCGGCCAAGTGTGAGCCAATAAATCCGGCTCCGCCTGTAATGAGCGAGGTAATCGAAGTCACGGAGCTGGATTCACTAAACAGGGGCACGGACGCTAAACAGGGGCAGGGACGCTAAACAGGGGGCAGGGAGGGTGCCTGGAACGAAGGCTTGGCTGACGCCGCCACAATAGCGGAGAAGAAACCATCAATCGAGGCATTGTGCGGGCCTGAGAATTCCGTTGCCGGTCATTCTCCAAGGGGGCTACGGATCCCGAAGCCAGGATGTTCGACTGGATGCCTGTGGGCGAGATGGAGGGTTGGGCAAAAGGGGGCGCGTCATGCTGGCGTCGATCGGGCAACTGCTTCGTCGAACTATCGACTTTGGGCCGCGACCGCTAAAATAACGAAGCTTTTGGAGTCAGATTCGTCGATGAGGATGGGACCCCGCGATTCATTCGTGATTTCGAACGTGTCATTGATTGGAGCGAACCGTGACCAGGCAGCAGGCCTTCATCCCGCAGCCCTCTCCGACTCGACCGCCGCGCCCGACGGCGCGACTGGTTCTTACCTGCCTACTCGTGACAATGGGAAGCATGGTGTCGAGCCCGGTCGTCATTGCCCAGGGAGACACTGCCCAGGGAGACACTGCCCAGGGGGACACCGCCCAGGGGGACCGCGCCAGCGACGCGGCCATGGTGCAGTACGCGGACGCAGCCAACTACCAAACCGGCGGTGCGTTTGATGTCGCGATCGATGCATGGAACAAGTTTCTTAACAAGTATCCCAAGCATCCGATGGCCCCCCAGGCGGCGCACTACCTGGGTGTCTGCTACATGCAGAAAGAGAAGCCCGATTACACGGCGGCGACACAAGCATTCCGCCGCGCTCTGCAAGAAAAGGAATACGATTTACGGCAGGAGAGCCTGGCCAATCTCGGCTGGTGTCTGTACGCATCGGCCGGTGACGGGGAGCAACGAGATCCCAATCGACTGAACCAGGCCATCGACGTATTTCGCTCCCTGCAGTCAGACTACCCAAAGAGCGAATTTCTCGATCGCGCCTTTTTCTACAGTGGCGAGGCGGCCTACGGACTGGGCGACTCGAAGCGGGCGATCGCATTCTACGATAAGCTGCTGGCGATGCCCGACGCCAAGGATTCCCCCCTGCGCTGCGATGCACTTTACGCTCGCGGCGTCGCCCAGGAAGAATTGAAGGAGTTCGATGCGGCGCTCTCCTCCTATCGACAACTCCTCGGCGGTTGCCAGCGAGAGGAATTGATCAGCGACGTTCATCTCCGGGTTGGCGACCTGCTGGTGATGGAAAAGGACTACCAAAACGCGATTGAGTCCTTCCAATCGGCGTTTGATTCCGCCGAAGCGTCGGACGATCGCTCCTACGCCCTGTTTCGTCAGGCGTTCTCACTGGTGCAGATGAATCGTCCCAACGAGGCAGCTGCCAAGTACCAAAGAATTCTGGAGGAGTTTCCTGAGTCTCCTTACACGGGCTCGGCCCTGTTAGCGGCCGCGCAAAGCAGTTACCGAGGTGGCGACCTCGAAAACGCAGCCGAGCAGTTTCGCCAAGTCTTGAACCAGAAGAACAATCTCGAAGCGGCAACGGAAGCGGCCCACTGGTTGGCACGAATTGAGATCACCAGGGGAAGACCTGCGGAAGCCGCGAAGATCGCGGAACAGCAGATTGAACGGGGCGTCGAGGGCAGCTTTGCGACGGACCTGCGATTGGACCTTGCCGAAGCCCTCTCGATGGACCCGGAGCGGATGCAGGATTCGCTGAAGCTGTTCACCGATACCTATCGCCAAGCTCCCGATGACCCGTTGGCGCCGCGGGCACTTTACAACGCCGCGTTTTCGTCCCTGCAACTGAATCAGCCCGAATCAGCACTCGAACTTGCCTCGGAATTCATCACGAAGTTCCCGCAAGATACGTTGCTCCCTGATGTGCGATTCATTGCTGCCGAGAGTCACCTGATGCTGGGCCAAGCGGAGCAAGCGGCCGACACCTACCAACAAATCCTCGCCTCGACCGGTCGCGATAATCCACAACGATCCCTGTGGCTCCTTCGCGCTGCGGCGACGAACAACGCAGCGGGTCGGTTTGAAGCGACGATCGATCAACTGACGGCTGAATTGAACCTGTTTCAGCAGCCGTCTCAGAAAGCGGAAGCGTACCTGTTGATCGGGCAGGCGCAAATGCGATCCGGGCAACCCGAAGCCGCCGTCAAGTCGATGGCGGCCAGCCGGAAAGCCGACCCCGCATCCACGCGGGCCGCCCAGGCCCAGTTGCAACAGGGGCAGGCACAAATCAAAGCGGGCAACTCCAAAGCGGCCCAGGCCACTTGGAAGGAATTGATCGACGCGATGCCTGACGCCCCATTGGCCGATCAAGCTCGCTACCAACTGGCTCAATTGGCCAGCAACAACGAACAGTACGACCAGGCGGTCCGGTACTACGACGAGATTCTGCAATCCAAGAACCAGACCAGCTTGATTCCCTACGCCCAGTACGGCAAAGGCTGGGCATTGATGCAGATTGAGGAATTCGAACCCGCACTTGAGTCGCTCGAGCCGGTTGTCGCAAACGAGGCGCATCCGCTTCGCAATGATGCCTTGCTTGCCCGCGGCATCGCTCGGCGCAACTTGGGAAAGCTCGAGGATGCCCGACGTGATTTGCAGAAGTATTTAGAAGTGCCACCGGTGGGCACCAACCTCGGGCATGCGCTTTACGAATTGGCGCTGATCGACCAGACCGAAAAGCAACCGGGCAGAGCCGCCGCCAAGCTGGAACGCCTTGTCAAGGAAGTCCCCGAATACCCTTCGATGGACAAGGTCTTGTACGAACTCGGGTGGTCGCTGCAGGAAAGTGGGAACGCGGCCGACGCCGTCAAGTACTTCACTTCGATGATCAACGAACACCCCGACACCCCGCTGGCCGCCGATGCGGCTTACTTCATCGGGCAACAGCACTACAACGCGCAAGATTGGAAGAAGGCGGCCAGCCAGTTCGCCATCGCCGCCGAAAAGGCTCCCGAGCCAGAACTCTCCGAGAAAGCACTCTATCGATGGGGTTGGTCAGAATTCAAAGGCCAAGACTATGAAGAAGCGGAGCAGGCGTTTGCGAAGCAGGCGGCCGAACATGCCGACGGGAGACTTGCCATCGACGCCCTGATGATGGTTGGCGAATGTCGATTCAAGCGAGCTGATTTTGAAGCGGCGGTGGAGGGCTTCGACGAGGCGCGACAGGTGATTCGCGATCGCAAAGATGACGCCAAGAGCGTCCGCGATCCGGCCGAACGTCGTGTCCGCGAACTTGTCTTCCTGCACGGCGGACAGAGTGAAGCGCAGCTAAAAAGGTGGAACAAAGCAATCGAATGGTACGATGAGCTTCGCGATCGTTTCCCATCAACTCAGTACCTGCCGCAGGTCTTCTACGAGACGGGTTTTGCCTATCAGCAGTTGGACGATCAAGACAATGCGTTGAAGTTCTTCCAGGAAGTCGCAGACAACTACCGTAACGTGTTGGCGGCGCGAGCCCAGTTCATGATTGGCGAGATCTATTTCGCCAAACGTGAATTCGACAAAGCGATCCCCGAGTTCCAACGAGTGATGTACGGGTTCGGCGCCGCGAAGGCACCGTCTCAGATAAAAAACTGGCAGGCCAAGAGCGGATTTGAGGCGGGTCGTTGCGGCGAGTTACTCATGCAAACTGCGAAAAGCCCGGCAAGCAAGCAGAAGGCACGCAAGATCGCGACCGACTTTTTCGAATACGTGATGGAGAAGCACCCCAACCACGAACTCGCCGCCAAGTCTCGTGATCAAATCGAGGCATTGAGAAAGTGATACAGACCCCAGAAGAGCGTCGGTCTGTCCGACGCTTGATCCTGTCGATCGCACTGCTCGCCGGGTTGACGCAGTGCTTGCTGGTCGGGGCCCAAGACGCGGATCCGACGTTGCGCCCGACTGCCCAAGTCACACAACCAGACGGTCCACTCGTCGACGCCGCGGAAATCCAGTCGGTGATGAACGAGGAACCGCCGGCGACGCCAGTCGCTGGGGCGACGCCCTCGGGTATTGATTTGTTGACGTTGATGACTCGCGGTGGGATGTTCATGATCCCGATTGGGATCATGAGTCTGATGGTTGTCGCGCTGGCGTTCGAACGTTTGCTCAGTCTTCGCCAAGGGCGGATTCTCCCGCGACCGCTCGCCCAAGACCTCGCGGATCTCAGCGATCCGATCGATCGTTTTGATCCACCGGACGCACTTCAGGTTTGTCAGGAGTTTCCCTCGCCGGCGGCTCGGGTGGTCACCGCGATGTTGCAGCGAACGGGACAGCCCGTCGGTGAGATCGAAAGGGCTGCGACCGAGACGATCCAACGAGAGGCGGACAAATGCGCCGCACCGATCCGTTGGCTGACTCTGGCTGCCGCCGCCACGCCCTTGATGGGATTGCTTGGTACGGTGTGGGGAATGATCGTCGCCTTTCACGAGTCGACCACGCTTACCCCCGACCGCAGCCGCAGCGAACAGCTTTCCGAAGGAATCTACACGGCCCTGGTGACCACTTTGGCGGGTCTCGTGGTTGCGATTCCGGCAGCGATTCTGGCGCTTTACCTTGAGAATCGCTTGGCCAAACTGTTCCATCGCGTCGAGGAGCTGGTCTTCAACCTCTCGCCTGGCTTCGCCCGTTTCACCGGGCGACGATACCTCGATGGCAACGGCACGCTGAGTCCGATGGAGGCAACGCCATCGCCCCCAAAACCTCCACCGCCACCACGAAAGTCGACCCAACCTGATGGCGCGAGGGCGGTTTGACCATGGCCAAGTTCAGACATTCCTCGGTGGCCAGCACACTCAGCCTGACGCCTCTGATCGACGTCGTGTTCTTGCTATTGATCTTCTTCCTGGTCACCAGCGAGTTTGAGGAAGAAGAACGTCGACTCGATATTGTCTTGCCTTCGGCTACCAGCGCCACCCCCATGATCAGTAAGCCTCGCGAGATTGTCGTCGACATTGACTCCAGCGGATCGATGTATCTATCCGGACAACCGACGAGCCTGATGGAACTGCAGCGTCTGCTTCGAATCGCTGTCGCGAGCAATCCGACGAACCAAACGGTGGTGATCCGGGCTGACCGCAGCACCTCATTTCAGCCCGTTGTCAGCGTCATGGACCTCTGCAACAAGTCCGGTGTGAGTGATTACAGCGTGACGACCCAGGAGGGCCCTCAACCGTAACGTTTTGTTGACTTAAGTGAGCCGCGACGCGTGACGGCCTGTTGGATTTAATACCATTCATAACCCGACGCGTGAGCGAGGACGCCCGTACTAGCGATTCGCGGCGGTTCGTTCCTCGCTAACGCGTCGGGTTTCGATTAAATCAACAAGCCCGTGAGCGGCCGAGCACCGCGCATTGCCCGTGGCCTTACGAGCCTGTCGATTTAATACCGATCGTAACCCGACGCGTCAGCGAGGAAGCCCTTACTCGCGATTACCGGCGGTCCGTTCCTCGCTGACGCGTCGGGTTTCGATTACAACAACAAGCCGTTACGGCCGACGGCTCACCATTAACCTGCAGATTTCGACTAAATCAACAAGCCCGTAACGGTCGGGGCACCGAGAATTTGTCAGCCGTGAACGCTACCAAACCATCTCCAATGTCGATCACCGAACCGCGGGAACGAATGTGGCCGCTGGATATGTCAATCGGTGCGCTCGCGGGCCTGGTGCTTTACCTTTCCGTCACGCAATTGAAGTTTGACGATCCGCGATGGATGTACAACGCGTGGACCTATGCCATCGGCATCCCCGTCGTCGCGCTGTTGCTCGCGGTCTCATCTCATTCAATGGTATCGCGGTATGTCCATCGTTCGATCCAACTCGGCCTGCTGTTCAGTCTACTGGTC
>JARFQX010000509.1 GCA_029287555.1 Rubripirellula sp.
CTCCCTGCTTGGTCGCATGACCTTGCCCGGTCATGCTGCGAACCGCTCGAGTCTTCGTCTGCGTCATTCTCGCTCTGGGGCATTCTGGATCTGGAGCCGCCGATCGCGAACTCAATTCTCGTCGTTTTCGGTCTCAGTCTCTTCGCTTGACGAGTCGGCGGACTCCGTCGCTGGCTGGGAATCACTCGGCTGGGAATCACCGCCGGCCGGCGTCAATTCGATCGAGGGCGTTTCGCCCGGCTCGGATGAAGCCGATGAATCGATCCCAAAGCCGCTACCGAGTCCTCCACTGGTCGGAATGTTCGAATCGTTCGGCGGCAGGTCGTCTTCCTCACCCGGGCCTGCAGAAATGTTTGGCTCGTTGGCTACCACCGGCGGCGACGGATCGGTGCCAAGAATCAACATCGTCAAAATACAAGTCAAACCCCATAGCGAGGCCACCACGATGGTGATCACGGTGAACGTGTCTCCCGCCTTGCTGCCGAATGCGCTCTGGCCACCGGGACCGCCAAGAGCACCGGTCAGCCCGCCACCTTTGCCACGTTGAATCAAGATTAGAAGAATCAGGAACAGCGACAGAAAGCCCATCAGCCATCCGAGAAGGGCACCGGTCAGGGATCCCAAGAGCAACATCGTACTTTCTCTTCGTCAGGAATATGGAAGTTTGCAGTGTGTGCGTCACCGCGGGAAGTTCGTCTTTGCCGCGGGCCAGCGACCGACCCGTGCAGCACCACTCCCCCATCACTCGGCGGTGACAATGCCAAGAAAATCGTCCACTTTGAGGCTCGCTCCACCCACCAGCGCGCCGTCGATATTGGCTTGGCCAAGTAACTCCTTGGCGTTGCTCGGCTTGACGCTGCCGCCGTATTGAATCCGAATCTGCGCGGCGACTTCCGGAGTGAATAGCTCACCCAGTAGTTGACGGATCAAAGCGTGAACTTCCTCGGCCTGCTCCGGCGTCGCCGTCTTCCCCGTGCCGATTGCCCAAACGGGCTCGTAAGCCACCACGATCGAGGCGGCTCGCGCTTCATCCAGGCCGGCCAGCGACCCGCGAATCTGCGTTTCCACGACCTTTTCGGTTCGTCCCGCTTCCCGATCGTCCAAGGTTTCACCCACACAAACGATTGGAACCAGGTTCCCCGCCAAAGCAGCGTGCAGTTTCTCACTGATCTGGTCGTCGGTCTCCCCAAGCAGAGCCCGCCGCTCACTGTGACCGAGAATGACGTAACGGCATCCCACGTCGTTCAGCATGCCGGCATTGATCTCACCCGTGTAGGCTCCGTCGTCCGCCGCATAGAGGTTCTGGGCGCCCAAGCCAATCGGGGTGCCGGCGATCGCATCGGCGACGACATCCAAGTAGACAAAGGGAGGACACAGAACGACGTCGACCGCCGGTTCGTCCCCCACCGCTGTAACCAACCCCTTGGCCAATGCCGCAGCAGTGTCACCACGCATGTTCATCTTCCAGTTACCGGCAATAATTCGTCGTCGGGTCAAAACTGTTTCTCCGGCAATGGTGAAATCTCTTTTCCAAGCGCTTGAGCCAGCTGACGCATCTGGCTCATCAATTCATCGTATTGGGATGGAAGTAAAGCCTGTTGCCCGTCGCTCTTGGCAACCTCAGGACAATCATGAACTTCCACGTGGACACCATCTGCACCGGCCGCCAATCCGGCCAGGGCACAAGACGGAATCAAATCAGGTCGACCGGTCGCATGCGATGGGTCGACGATAATCGGCAGGTGCGACAAGGAGTGGACCAGTGGCACGGCAGCCACATCGAACAGGTTTCGTGTCGCGGAATCAAAGCCCTTGATGCCCCGTTCGCAGAGCACCACCTGCGAATTGCCCTGGGAGAGGATGTACTCGGCACACATCAGCAAGTCGTTGACCGTCGCGCTCATGCCCCGTTTGAGCAACACGGGGCGATCCGATCTACCCACCTCGGTTAGCAGGGCAAAGTTCTGCATGTTACGTGCCCCAACCTGCAACATGTCGGCATGCTGGGCAACGGTCTCGACCAATCGTGGATCGGTCACTTCCGTGACGATCGGAAGTCCGAACTTGTCACCAACCTCTCGCAACAGCTTCAGGCCCTCTTCCCCCAGCCCTTGAAACGAATACGGACTCGTTCTTGGCTTGTAGGCGCCGCCGCGGAAGAGATTCGCCCCCGATTCGCAGACCGCTTCGGCAATCCGAAACATGCGATCTCGATCTTCCACGCTGCAAGGCCCCGCGATCATTCCCAGGTAGCCTCCGCCAATCTTCACCCCCGAGACGTCGACCACGCTCGGCTCGGGATGGGCGTCGCGCGAAGCCAGCTTGTAGGGAGGCAAGACGGGGACCACCTTGGCCACACCCGGGATCGCCCGAAGTGGCTCCTCCCTGAGTTGCTCCTCATCGCCGATGATCCCCACGATCGTACGATAGGTCCCGCGGCTGAGGTGATGCTGCAGGCCCATCGCCTCGACCCGCTCGAGCACGTGCTCGATCTGCTCGTCGGTGGCGTTGCTCTTGAGGATCAGAATCACGGTCGGTTCGGTCTGGGCTCAGGACTGGAGTTAGGCGGCGAGCTAGGCATGGAAATGATCGGCAAATGGACCGATTCCGCCGAGCCGCGTACTTTATCACCTTGAGTCCAATTCCGTCGAGACCACCGGCCCGGGATTGCCGCCCCGCCCTTCAAGGGAAAACCGCCCTTCAAACGAGGGCCGCCCGCCGGGACGACATTGCGAGGAAAGTCATCCCACGAGATGTTCGGCAAGCGGATTCGGCGGGCTTTTCCACTGCGTCTGGGGTGGTCGCCCGCGGCAACACGCCTCGATCTGGCCGAACCGGACCGAATTGATGCCCGACCCGGCGTCTCGAGACGGAGATCGACCGAAACGGACGCTGAGTCGCCTGCGACGGGAGTGGTTCCCCCGAGAATCGACTCCAACAGCTCGGAGTACCGCGCCGACTCCACCGGTCGGGAGTGCTCACGTACCATCACCTCGCGAGCAGTCCTACCCATCCGCTCCCTCAACTCCGGATGGTCCAGCAGGACTCGGATCTGGGCCGCGAGCGACTTGGCATCCCCGGCGGGTGCGAGCAACCCGGTGTGCCCCGGTCGAACGTAATCGGGAATGCCACCGGCGTCGAAAGCAACCACCGGCGTTCCGCACGACATCGATTCCAAACCGGTTTGCGGCAGATTGTCCTCCAGCGAAGGCAAGACGAAGAGATCGGCTGCCGAATAGACAAGCCGCAGCTTTTCCGACTCGCTGATGAATCCCAAATGCCGAATCGGGGCCAGCCCGTCGGGCACAACCGGCGCTTCGCCCGATCCGAACATCAGACCTTGCACCGAGTCGGCAGGCAGCTCCGCCCAAGCTTCCAGCAACTCATGCAATCCTTTCCGGCGATTTCCGATCGCAGCGGCACCAAACAACACGATCTTCTTTTCTGGATCAAGATTCAACGCGCGTCTCGCAGCGATTCGGTCGACCGGCGAGTACTGATGAGTGTCCAAGCTGTACGGAATGACTTGATGAGTGACAGCCTCCGTCAAGGCGACCGAACGCTGCGCCTCATCCGACAACCATCGGCTCGGCGCAACGACGTGCAGGTTTAATCCCGCATAAAGCTGCTTCTTCATCTGCAACGTCTTCGCCGTGATGTCGTCATCGGCCGATCGTGCGATCTGAGGACAATTGCCACAGCGATGCCGGAAGCCATTGCAGCCTGCCGAGAAGTGACATCCCCCGGTAAACGGATTCATATCGTGTAACACCCAGACAATCGGGCGTTCTCTTGGCAGCGATGCGAAGAAGCTCGGGTAATCAAACAGTTTTCCGATCCAGTGCAAGACCAGCACGTCGCCATAGAGCGCCTGATGCGGCCATGGTGTCGCGTGTCGCAAAAGCCCCGTGCTGAAGTAATCAAAACCCGGGGGTCGCTGGCGAAGGTGACGAAGCTTGACTTCCCAATCGCGTTTGGTTCGCGTCGCTTTGATCACCCACTTGTCGATCGTGTTGCGATGCGACGACTTAGGCCATTGCAACACACGACAACCATCTTCCTCGCCGGAAACCTGCGATCGGCCGCGCGCCGACGCGTGCCAGAACCGACTCTCGATCCCTTCGCGGCGGAGTCCATGATGGATTCGCAAGGCCGCCGAAGCGGCTCCACCGGAGAGGCCGTGGCAGAGATGATCAACAATCATGGGGCACCCCTTACGCGGCAGAAGAGGATGTTGGAAAGATGGAGTCCGACTCTGACATTCGTCTTGCGGACGGTTTGATCGCCTCGACGTAAAGTGAATCAGGCTTCCTCACGAAGCCATCGACACGATCGAGCCGGAACGAATCAAAATCAGGGATTCGGCTCTCGTCGGCTCGGCGCACCATCGGTTCGATGAAACCAACCTCGCGCAGCAATCGAGCCAGAGCAACGCGGTCGTACATCCAACGATGGATCTCGCCCGAGTTTCGGAATCGACCTTCGCGATAGGCGGCGCGTCCTTCCGCTCCCTCAAGCAGCGACACCGCGGCGAGAGACAGTTGTTGGCGAACACCGCGCAGCGCGCCGCCCAATCGCATGGCGAAGGTCCTGCGACGCTTCACGGTCGGCCCATCCATTTCAGCGCCCATGCGTTGGCGAATGAATTGCCGATTTGGCAACTCCGCTTGCCTCATCACCATCCCCATCCGTCCACCGCGCCGCTGACGGGTCATTTGGTCGAGTAGCTCCAAGGTCATCCATTGGTGATTCGCGACGGCCAATGGATCTTCGTCGCCCACCGCGGATTCCAGGGCCTCGAGATACTGTCGCGCGATCTCCTCCAAATCGGGAACGACCACTCGTATGACGCCGCCGGCGCGAAGTACCCGATGGCATTGGCCCAGCATCGACACCGCATCCTCCGGAGCCAGGTGCTCCAGGACGTGCGAATGGTAGACGGCATCAAACGAACCATCTTCGTAGGGCAGGCCACGGCGAAGATCGTGCCGCCGCACGTCCGGGCCGCAGGCCACCAGGTCAATGTTGGTCCAGTCGGGGTGATAGCAGTGGCCGCAACCAACGTTCAACAGCTTTCGATACGAATTCTCCGAGCGCAACACCGCCTGGTTCCTCGATCCTTGCCCCGTTCGCATGGGCCGTCAACGATCGAACTTCAACGACCGAACTTCGTCGATCGAACTTCATCTCAATGGCGCGACCCGGTATCTTCCTCAAGGACCTTGTAGAGCGGCGCCCACCTCGGGTCAATGTCGATGCTTTGCTAGCGTTACGAGCACCGGCCGGTCTACGGGATTCACGCGGCAGCGGAAGCAAGGAAGCGTTATGGGAACGACGGAGAACCAGAGATCCAAAACACGGAAATGGAACTCGGCGGAACTGGCGGAGCGGTATCGATGCCAATACGCGATTGACGTGCGTCGTTTCCTGCCGGATGACGAGGTGACGCTTCGGCGTGACGAAGCGAGCGGTGTGTGGATGTTTCGCGGCGGTATCCCCGGAGACGGCCCGTTCTATGAGCAGCTGCACACGAGCTCCGAGTATTACCTCGAGGAGAAATGGGAATTCGGCCAGGCGTTTCGATGGCTCGGGGAATCATCCCCGCATGCGCGCATCCTGGAGATCGGATGCGGCAATGGAGCCTTCCTGGATCTTTGCCGCCGCGCCGGCTTCGAACGTTTGCGGGGACTCGAACTCAACGCTCGCGCACGTCGGGAGTGCCGCGAGAAGGGTCACGCCGTCAGCGATCAATTGATCGAGCAACTCGGTCCATCCGACGGTTCGTTCGACTACATTTGCGCGTTCCAAGTGCTCGAGCACGTTCCCGATCCGGTCGGCTTTTTGCGAGCCGCCGCCGGCCGCCTCCGTCGCGGTGGAAAGTTGATTCTCAGCACACCCAATGCGGCGTCGTTTCTCGCCAGATACAAGTGGTGCCTGCTTGACTTGCCTCCGCACCACATGAGTCGCTGGGACGAACTGTCCTTTCGTAAAACGGCCGACCTACTCGGTCTGTCGGTCGTGGCGATCTGCAACGAACCGCTGGCGAAGTACCACTACCGGTTCTTCGCCAATAGCTTGGTCGAACACTTGCCGCCGAAGAGTCTGCGACGCCGGGCAGCCAAGCCGATCGCCCGAGCGGGATTCGCTGCCTATCCTTGGAAGAGGTCGATCGCCGGCCACTCCATGTTGGCCGTGCTGTCGAAGGACGCTGTGATCTCGAAGGACGCGGTTTGATCAACCGGAACCGTCGTGCCCCGAGGCGCATGACGCGCGTGGTTGTCTAGAGGCCGACATCAATGGAATCCGGCGAGCTCAGCGGCGCGTAGCACTCGCGTGATCCCGATGATGTACGCCGCGGTCCGCAGGGAGACGTCGTGCTGAGTAGCGGTCTGCCAGACGTTCTCGAAGGCTTCGGTCATCGTGTGATCCAGTTCCTGCCGGACGCGATCGAGTGTCCAGCGATAATGCTGACGATTCTGGACCCACTCGAAGTAGCTGACCGTCACGCCTCCCGCATTGGCCAAGATATCTGGAATGACCGTCACGCCGCGGTCGTACAAAATCTTGTCAGCCGCCGGATGGATCGGACCGTTCGCCGCCTCAATGATCACCGGTGCGTGAATTTGATCGACATTCTTCTCGGTAATCACACCGCCCAGTGCCGCCGGGATCAAAACGTGGACCTCCTCGAGTCCAAGCAACGCGTCGATCGGCAAAACCTCGCATTCCCGGTAGCCTTCCAACAACCGTCGAGGATGCTGTAGCGTGTGGCGAAGCACCGAGCGGATGTCGAGTCCGGAGGGGTTGTAGTACGTACCGCTGATGTCGCTGACCGCAATCACCGGAAACTGTGTCTCGCTCAGAAACTTTGCGGCGTGCGTCCCCACGTTTCCGAAGCCCTGGATCGCGACATTGGTTTGCTGGGGTGAACGGCCGAGGCGTTTCATCAATTTGACCGTCAGCGACCCGACGCCTCGTCCAGTGGCTTCCTCGCGACCCTTGGCGCCATACTCTTCAACTGGCTTCCCCGTGATCACCGATGGGTTGAACCCGTGATACTTCTCCCATTGGTTTCGAAACCACGCCATGACTCGATGGTCGGTTCCCATGTCGGGCGCGGGGATGTCGGTGTCGGGACCGACGATGTCATGAATCTGGTCCACGAAAGCTCGCGTCAGTCGTTCGATCTCACGCAACGACAACTCGGCTGGATCGACTCCAATGCCGCCCTTCGCCCCACCATACGGCAAGTCCACAACGGCGGTCTTCCAAGTCATCAAGCTGGCTAGCGCCCGGACCTCGTCCAGATCCACATCGGGATGATAACGCAGGCCGCCCTTCATCGGACCCCGATAGTTGTCGTGTTGCACGCGGAAGCCAACGAAGTTGGCTAATCGTCCATCGTCACGTTCGATCGTCACCTGGACCTGGATCTCCCGGTGAGGCATCAGTAAGGCTTCGCGAATCTCGCCGACGACGCCAAGTTGCTCCGCGGCAACGTCGAAGAAGTGTTGGGTTGCTTCAAAGGCTCGCATGGATTCACTCAAAAGAGATTCAGCCGGGGATCAAAATCAAGATTACCACGAAGCAGCCCCGTAGTGCTGCGGCGATCCTCTCAAAAGACGTCTCGTCAGTGATTCCGGATGGTGGGAAGTGTAACGGTAGTAGCGAGGAACAACACGGCCGTAGCCGCGCGGGTCCAAGGCTCGGGACATGTGGACCAGGCGCCAAACTGACCCTCGTTGGAGACAACCGCGTCCCCTCGGTCACGATTACGCCGCCCGCCGACCGCCGCTTTGCGTATGGGTGTCCGCTGTTGTGTTGGTATCGTTTGGAGGAGTTCCGGATCGACGCGACAGAGTTCTCGCGGCCTCATCCATCTTCAGAATGGTCTCGTCACCAACCGCAACCTGAGGCACTTGGCGACTTGATTTCCACAGCTTCTCTCGTTGATAGATCCGCACCACTCGCTGGACCACGTCGACTTCGGCGGGGAGGTGGTTTCGCAACCTTCCGCGCGTGGCATACTCTTCGTAAAGGGCTTCGACTGACTGCTGCTCATGGGCATATCGACTTCGACGCTTCGAAAGGTTTAGCGGCGCGAGCAGCATCGCGACGAAGGTTGCCGACCGCCATCCGGCTTGAGGCAACTCTCGCCCTCGTGAAAGTTCCGCGTCCCGCGCTGCCCGTTCGATAACACGGGCCCAACCCGTGATTGCAATGCCAAACAACTCTGCCATCGAGGCCCGGAGCTCCGGGCTGAGCCCTTGCGCGGGATGCCTCACGGCGCTGGCGAGATCGAAGTCGTCGAGGACTCGCTGCAATCGGTGACGGGCAAAACGAGCGCCGTGCAGTACGGCTTCGCCAAGCCACTCCGATCGATCGGACAGACAAAACACAACCCGCATCTCGTCCGATTTCCAATCCGCCAGGATCGATTCGTAGGATTGCAGAACGGTCCACTCCAGAGGTCGATGAATCACCGCTTCCCGGTCGCACGAGTGCGTATGCAAGGGCTGCATTGGATCGGTGAAGTAGTGGCTCAGGACCCCAGCCGCGTGAGCCGCATCCGCAAAGCGGTCGGTGCGAAGGTAGCGGAGCATCCGGTCATACCACCGATGGGCGACACGCGGGGCTCCGCCCCAATAGCCTTCGTCAACATGCACCACATGATTCTGGAAGTCACGAAACCGAACATCCGGGTCAATTGCGCCGGACAAGTATCGTCGGTGATGGCGAAGGAGATGTCCCACCAGCCGCCGGCCGGCATCGGTTTGAACGAGTGGCAACGCATCCATCGCGAAGTAGTGATGAGTGCTTCGACAGTAAGCCGCTCGCAGAATCGAACTCAAGACATCCATTTCTCGTCAGGGCTCCAGGCTTCTCTTCGAACTCTAGGCTTCTCTTCGAACTCCAGGCTTCGTTCGAGCTCCAGGCTTCGTTCGAGCTCGAGGCTTCGTCGGGGCTCAGGCTTCTGGCCGGAGGAGTGTTGGCAGCCGCTCGTGGATGCCAGAATCGTCCATCCCGGAAGATCGAAGCAAGATGGATTGGCGGGAAAAAGGGAGATCGGCCGAACGGGCGGGAGGCCAATCGCCGCCCACGACACTTTGAGTCCGAGCGATTCCGGGAGTGATCGAGGTGCGTCCCTTGGTTCGTATCGTTCTCTGCTGCGGGCGGCGGCTCGTGATCAGCGGGGCTTGGCACGCACGATGTCACGAGTGCGGGAAGCCAAGCCCAGGACTTCGCCGGGACGGGGATCGGGTGCAACCGCCGTAAAATAGTCGTCGTCAATTCCCAACAGCCGACGGCGATGCCGTGAAACTCCCGGATCAACATCGAGAAAACTCTCGGCCATCTCAAAATCACGATCCCAGAGAATGCTGTCGCAGAGCTCGTTGACCATCGCTTCCCAGCCAAGGAGGTCCTCGGAAACAGCGATGGGAGGACCGTCGAGTAATCCGCCATCCTCTTCCAGCCGATGGGGGAAAACGGAGCGATGGGCGGCAAGCACCATTTCCCGCCACGAGGCCTCGCCTTCGGTTTGCTGATCGGGAGCAAATCCAATCTCGATCGCGATCTGATCTCGAACCTCGACGAAGATCGCGGCCACCGTCGCGTCGGTCAACGCCGAAAGCGGTAGCGAACGATCCGTCTCGGTCAGCAAGTAATGGGCGACTTGATGCAACAACCCTAATCGTTGCGACGGCGTGCAGTGGTCGTAGATTGCGATACCCGCCTCACAATCAGGCGCATCTTCTTCAAAGTCTTCGTCGACGTGCATCAAAAGCGCGGCAACCATCAATTCGATCGCTCGACTGACGAGAGCGGCTTCGTCGCCTTGTAATGTTCGATCGCCCCGGCTGGTGTGCCACATGGCCCGTCAACTCCCCGAAACGTTCCGCCCTCGATCCCGTGCCGCAGCAACCGGGAACGCATACGAAAAGAACTCATTGATCCAAAGACGGCGACATCATAGCTAAGCGGAAGCGAAGGTGAGCCCGCCGCAGACAAAAAAGTCAAAACGTTTCAGGAACAACTGTTCACCCCCACTGCCGGGCCTGAACGAGGTGAATCGACATGGATCGCTTGATCGCGGTCAGGACCGATCGCTAACTGGTCTTCACCGCTTCTTGCTGTTCCGCCTGATCAACCGTTGTTTCCACCGCGTCGGGATCACGGTAGTTGGCGACGTCAAAGTGACGGGAGTAAGTACCGAAATCGTTGAAGGCGTATCGCTTGGCCCAACGGTAGACGAAGCTTCGTTCAGGAATCTCGTCGCCTGGCTGGAACTGACTTCGCCGTGGCGTGACATTCTTCAACTCTTCGAGCACCCCGCCCCGGGCCGTGGTATCGCGAGCCCCATGTTTTTCCGCGATCTGGATCAACAAATCGGGACGCTCCATGATCACACACCCCCGAGTGTGCTGGGCGGTGAGTTCGCGAAAGTCGCGAAGAAAGCCGGACTGATTGAAAGTTTGTGCC
Organism: Rubripirellula sp.; assembly: GCA_029287555.1. Classification (GTDB taxonomy): domain Bacteria; phylum Planctomycetota; class Planctomycetia; order Pirellulales; family Pirellulaceae; genus Rubripirellula. The sequence continues at coordinate 10,483 of JARFQX010000509.1, forward strand.
AGCGGCTGGTCATCGTGAATCGATTCCTTGGCCAACTGAATCACCGGACAGGGCTCAATGTCGCCCCAGGGCCCGACGTGATGCGTGAATCCCGTGGCGGCCGGACACAGCGCGTTACCCGCATCATCGTGATACGCATCGATCACAATGATCGGTTTGGTCGCGCGCGTGTCCACCACAAACTGTCGGACGCGACGCTGCTGGTCACTGTCAAGAGCTAACTGCGGATTGGGTTCGGGACCGACGGGTCGGTAGATATGAAACCAGCAATACATCACGCCCATTTCAATCAGTCGATCGACCCATGCGTCGTTCACCAGGTCGTCGATGTTGCTCTTGCAGACGCTGGTGCAGACCCCCACTAACAACTTGTTACGAAGCGCCGCCTCCAGGCCCTGCATGGTCCGGTTGAGCACACCTTCGCGGCCGCGGCGAGTGTCGCTGATGATCTCGGTTCCCTCGACACTGATCAACGGCGTGACGTTGCCGAGGCGCCGCAACTCCGACGCGACTTCATCAGTAATGAAATGACCGTTGGTGAACACCTGGAAGTAAACATCACGGTTGGCCTCAAAGATCTTGAGTAGATCCTTGTGCATGAAGGGCTCACCACCGAGAATCCCAAAGAAGCTGTTGCCCATCGCCTTAGCCTCGGCGATCGTCTTGTTCGCCGCATCCAATTGATTGAGGTGCTGCTTCGCTCCCTCGTCGACCCAACATCCCTGTCTACGCAGATTGCAGCTGTTGATGCCCGTCAAGTAGAGAAATTGCGGAAAGATCTCGCCCCTCTTCAACCGACGTTTGTGTCGATGCACGCTCCAAAGACCTCGCGCACCTAGCATCCAGGCCGCTTTGAAAAGCAGTCGTTTGTCGGTCTCGGTGAGGAATCGTTGGGCGAGTCGAAAGTACATCAAGTGGCC
>JARFQX010000532.1 GCA_029287555.1 Rubripirellula sp.
GGCTGATGAAAAAGTTCGAATTGTGGGGGTGGGTCCGTACGGGTCGGGCATCTTTCCTTTGATTGCCCTGAAAGGGCCGAAACATCGCATCCAGGGCAGCGGCCTTGTTCTTGCCCACATCCTTTGATGCCGAAGGTATCACAGATATCAGCCGTAGGCTTTCGGCTTCGCGTCGGCTGGACGCACAAGCCACAAGCCATGCCAAAACGGGGTACGATTTCTTCCGTGATGGTGCTTCGTCTATCATCTGACTGCTCAACCACCAGAATTGAGATGTCGGGTTTCTTTATCGGCTCACTTCAGCAATCCCGTCACGGAAACCACCGCAGCAAATCCATTCAAGCAACGATGAACATCAAACGGCCAGCATCGTGTTTGAGCATCATGCTCGCCGGCAGCTTGGTGCTAGCCGGTTGCCAAGGCAAATCCGAACACCCTGTGTCCTCCGACTCGGTAACGCAAACCGACTCGGCAACGGCAAGCGAGCCTGTTGCTGCGGGTCCGGTCGCAACGGATCACTTGCAGGCGGCTCGTCGTAAGCTTCTGATTCTCGATTTCGACGCTGCAGCCGCAGCGGCCAATCGGGCGCTGCTGCAAGATCCTGATGACGCCGACGCGAAGCTGGTCGCCGCCAGGGCCGAGGCTGGCCGACGAAACCATCAGCTTGCGGCAGACTTGGCTGGTTCGATCGAAATCAAGTCAAGACTTGGACAACGGGCGGTCGAGCTTCACTACCAGCAGTTGGTGGAATTAGGCCAAATCTCGGCGGCAGCCGATGTGATCCTGGCAGCGCAGCAAGTGGTCCCGGACGTGCCCGATTGGCATCACCGCGCGTGGGAACTGCTCAACCGCGTGGGGCGCCGCGAGGAGGCTTCGCTGCAAGCCGAGGCCCTGTGCCGCGCCGGCCAGGCGAATGAACCGGAATTGCATTCACTGGTTCGACGCACTCGCTGTTTCCCATTCCAGCTGGCCGAAGGAACCGATCCAGCAAGGCATTTTGCACCGGGCCTGGGGATGGCACGATGGTACTTCAGCCAAGACGACTATGCAGCGGCGTTAGCTGAGTTGTCGTCTCAGAGTCAGGTGGGTTTCGAATCAGCGGCGGCCTGCGCACTGTACGGCCGCCTTTTGGCCGAGACTCAGAACTTTGAGGAGATTTCAACGTGGCACGTCAAGTGTGACGATCAAGTCCGAGCACTGGGCGATTACTGGGCAGCGCTCGGCGTATTCTTCTACGACCAACGTCAGTTCGAGGCTTCCGCCCGTGCCCTGTTGGAGTCGGTTTATCGGAATCCGACCGACCGACTCTCTTTCCAGCGGCTCTCGAAAGTTTTTTACACCCTCCAGCGGCCCGAAGACGGTCAAATGTTCCGCGACCGTGGCATCAACGTCGCCAATACGGAAAGATTTTCGGACGCAATCCTCGACGCCGAGGACGACGACGATGCCAGCATGCGGATGTCGCTGGCCAAGGAGTTGGCGGCACTGGGTAGGCCATTTGAAACCTTGGCCTGGACCATTTCGCTGGCTCCACCGTCGAGTTTGGAGTGGTCCAAGATCGAACGCCAGCGGGAAGAACTGGCGAGGTCCGAACGGGTTCGTATGATGGCGTCCGAGTCATCCTTGATTGGGATTCCCATCGAAGACTTCCGACTCGATGCGGCGATGCAGTTGCTTCACGCCCCGGAGAGGGTGGTCACCAATACGCGTGACCGTGCCGAAATTCTGGCTCGCCCGCGCTTGGTCAACGTTGCCGGGCGCGTTGGCATCGATTTCCAATGGCATCGGGACATCGAATTTGATCCTTCGATCATTCCGATTCATGAGTCGGTTGGCGGTGGTATCGCTGTTTTGGATTATGACCTGGACGGCTGGCCCGACGCCTATTTCGCCCAAGGCTCGGGCGATCCCCCCACCGACCAATGCACGCGTTCCAATGTGCTGCTCAGGAATCTGGACGGCCAGTTTGTCGAAACAACCGCCGCCGCGGAGGCCCGGGACTACAACTACTCGTCGGGGCTTGCCGCTGGCGATGTCAACCAGGACGGTTTTCCAGACCTTTGGCTGGGAAGCCTCGGGCACAATCGGTTGCTGATCAACAATGGTGATGGCACGTTCCGAGACATCACCGACCGGCTTGGGCAAGTTGACGATCGGTTTACCTCGTCATTGGCGATTGCAGACATCAACGGTGACACCCTTCCGGATCTCTTTGAAACAAATTACATCGCAATGGAAGGCGGCTTCGTCGTCACCGAATTCGAACCGGACGGCACGCCGGTGATGCCCGGACCACTGAGCCACTTTTCTGGCATGGACCGTTGGTGGGAAAATCGGGGTGATGGAAGTTTTCAAATGCGCGACATCACCCTCGAGGTCGCTTTGCCGGGTACATCGCTGGGAATCATCGTCACCGATTTTGACGCCGATGGCGACAACGACGTGTTTGTGGGAAACGATATTCGAGCCAATCACCTGCTGGTTCATTCCGGCGGCAACCGCTTTGTGAACGTGGCCGACGTCAAGGGAGTGGCCAACGGCTACCAGGGCATTCCAAACGGATGCATGGGCATTTCAGCAGCCGATTTCAACCGGGATGGGCTGATTGATCTGCACATCACCAACTTCAACAACGAGTCGGCAAACCTTTACATTCAAACCGCCGGCGGTCTGTTCTCGGACGTCGCTATCCGATACGGACTCGACAAGCTGACCGACCCAATGGTCGGTTTCGGCACCAAGTCGATTGACATCGATCGAAACGGCTGGCTCGATCTCATCGTGACCAACGGGCACATTTTTGATACGCGAGTTTTCGGTGAGCCATTTTTTCAGATGCCGCCCCAGATATTGATGGGTACGGCGAATCGATTCGAGTTGACCGATGTGGACGACGATAGCGGCTATTGGGATGGAGCCTACCTGGGCCGATCGATGGCGAGTATCGACTTCGATCGCAACGGGACAATGGATCTGCTGATTGGGCACCTGGATCAGCCTGTCGCGCTGTTGGAAAACCAGACAAAAAGTGACGGCAGCTGGATTCAATTGGAACTGGTCGGCACCCAGAGCGAACGCGACGCGATCGGCGCGCGAGTCGTCGTCAACGCAGGGGGTCAGAATTGGACTCAATGGGTCACCGCCGGCGACGGCTATTTCTGCAACGACCAGCCCGTCTTGGACTTCGGATTGGGGCAGGCTCAACAGGTCGATCGCGTGGAGGTTTTCTGGCCCGGCGGCGACACACAGACGTTCCAGGGCCTCCAGCCGGGTAGCCGATATCTGATTGTCCAGGGAGACCCTGAAGCAGTGATGCGTATTGGTGGCTGACCGGAAGCTGTCGGGCGCGCTGCTACGTCGCGGGCAGGATTCCTGCGTTCGAATTGGCAATCGTCACCCGCATCGGGGAGCTTTCGACGGTCCGTCTCGATCTCATCATCGGTGCACCTACTGGGTTTGCGAACCCGATGGCGGTATACTACGATTCGAGGTGGGCCGGCGCCATGGGTAGGCAATTCGGCTCGATGCATCGCAATGATGACTGATATTCATGCGCCCCTTTGTGACAGGTTTAAGAAATGAAGAATCTCACATCTTTCCTTCTGGCTGCAATCTTCTGCTTCGTCGGGCTCGCTTTGTCGGGCTGCGGCGAGAGGGGGAACACCGTCGTCGAAGGCACTGGCGCCGAGACCGAGACTGGGGATGCAGTATTGCAGTCCCAGGATCAGATGGATTCCTACGAAGCGGAAATGCAAAAGGCCATGTCTCAGGGACGGTAGCTCGTTTGCCGTTGTTGGTAGTCAAGCACGCCCTTCATGTCGTCCAGTCGTGAGGGGCGTTTGCGTGCGCTCGTTTTTTTCTGTTCGGTTGTTCTTGCTAGCGAGTCATCGGCTCCGGCCCCATGATTCGATTCTTGATTTTGATGTTTGCGTTGGCCGCCCCGCTGGTCATCGGGTGCGGGCAGGAGACTTCATCGCTGTCGGACCACCGCGACGCTGTGCAAGGCAAAGCGGCCGCGTCGACGCTTGAGTCGCAGCCGGTGCCCAACGTCAATCCGCAAGATAGTCGTCACGGTAACGGGCTGAAGCGGGAGGCGATGATGGCCGCCGCGGATCGGTTGGCCGAGCAAGGCAGGTTTGCCGAAGCCGCTTCGCAGCTCAAACCATTGCTGGTGCTGCAGCCCGGCGACGTTGAAGTGCTGTTCATGTTGGCCAATCTGAAAGCGGCCGAAGGTGATTTCGCCTCAGCCGTTGAGCTTCTGGACAGCATTCCTAGCGACCATCCCGAGGCGGGCCTTGCCGCCCTGGGACAATCGGCCCAGTGGTGCATGGAGCTAGAACGATACGACCAGGCCGAGCGTCGTTACCAGCAAGTGCTCCAGCGGGTTCCCGATGCGGCGCCGGCGCGACGCCAACTCGCCTACTTGTTGAATTGCCAGGGCAGGCGACACGAAGCGGCCGTCCACCTTCATCGGCTGTGCAAGCTCGGCAACGTTCGCCAAGACGAGTTGCATTCACTGATCGTACTAAGCCACGCGATGTACGATGACCCCAGCGAAAGGGGCGTGGATCGTGGTAGCGGGGTAGCCTACGCGCCGATTGGCGCAGCGGGAATCGCTAGGAAGTATTTTACCGATGGGAAGTTTGCCGAAGCGGCGAACGAGATCCACGATCTGGTCGCCGGCGGCAACACGCCACCGGCGGTCGTCGCGTTGTACGGGCGGGCTGTTGTCGAAGCCCAGGATGACGAACGTTTCCGCTGGTGGCTGACGAAGACCGATGAACAAACCAAAGAGTTTGCAGATTATTGGGCAGCTCTGGGCACATATCTGATCAGCCAACGCCGTTTCTCCGAAGCGACGCGGGCGCTGCTCGAAGCCGTCGACCGTGACCCCACCGACCTGAATTCTTTGGGGCGGTTGGTTCAGACCTTTTTGACACTCGGGGACCAGGCGACATCCGAACGGTGGTTCCAGCGCTGGTCGGCCCTCAACGAGGCGGTCAAGGCGAACAACCGGGTCAGTGATTCAAATCCCCCGGACCCCGACAAGATCGCGGAACTTGCTAATCGGCTGGACGATCTCGATCGGCCACTGGAGGCTCTGCTTTGGCGGTCGATCGAAGCTCACTTTCGAGGCACGCTGGAATCCGAACTACCCCGGTTGAATGTCCAACGTCGAGCATTGGTGTCGTCACAGCAAGGTTTTCCATCTCGGTCGCATCGGCTTTGCGACGTTGATCCCGGTGAGTTTCCGATGCCCGAGATCAAAGTTGCGGCCAGCGCGGCGATTCCCTCGCGCCGGCCGCCTAGGTCGCAGCCGATCGCGACACCGGCCAGCTTCGCCAACGTGGCCGAAGCGATCGGGTTGGATCACGCCTACCAGGTGGCAGCCCAACCGCAGCGCAATGGCTTTGCGATCTACCAGACGTACGGTGGTGCCGTGGTCGTTCTGGACTATGACCAGGATGGGAGGAGCGATTTGTACTTTGCCCAAGGTGGATCGGACCCGCCAGACTTTCAAGCAGCGCAAACCAATCAACTGCTCCGCAACATCGCAGTACCGCGAGAAACCAAGGCGGCCGCCGCGCGATTGCTAGATGTGACCGATGTTTCGCGTGCTGCCGACTTCCGATATTCGATGGGGGCCACGGCGGGCGATTGGAACCAGGATGGGTTTCCCGACCTTTACGTTGCCAACCTGGGCGCCGATAGCCTGTTGATCAACAACGGAGACGGCAGCTTCACGCATCGACCCATCGTTGCGCCGTCGGACGACCATCGCGTGCCCACTTCCGTGGCCATGGCCGATCTGACCGGCGATCACCTTCCGGACATCTTGGAACTTGCCTACGTCGACGACCCCAAGATGATCCTGTTGCCCAAGAGAAACGACCGAGGCGAAGTGCTCAACGCGCTCTCGCCCCTGCAATTCGATCCGGGGCACGACCGAATTTGCGAAAACGATGGTCGCGGCGGAACCTCGATCAAGCCACTGGCGACCGACGTGAAGGATATTCGCACCGGGCTGGGAGTGGTCGTCACGGACATTCTGGATGACCGGCCGGGGAACGAAATCTTTGTCGGCAACGACCTGTATCCCGATCAGTTGTGGATCACCGACCCGACAACCGGTTCAAGATCGGATGTCGCGCCGGCAACCGGTTGTGCCTTCGGGATTCGCGGATCCAAGACGGCTTCGATGGGAATTGCGGCGGGAGACTTTGATCACAGCGGAACCATCGACCTGCACATCAC
>JARFQX010000556.1 GCA_029287555.1 Rubripirellula sp.
ATCAACCCAACCCGTTCACCGACTATCGGCTGAGTGTCGCGTTTCGGCACGAGGATGGAACCCGTTATGAAGTGCCCGGCTATTTTGCAGCCGACGGAGACGCCGCCAACTCGTCGAGCGACGCCGGTACCAAGTGGCGCGTTCACTTCGCGCCGGACCGAACTGGCACGTGGGAGTACGAGATTCGTTTCCACACCGGCGAACTGGCTGCTCTTGGCGATGGAGGTGCCGCCGTCGAGCCGCTCCATGGCAAGCGCGGTCGTTTCGAAATCGCCGAAAGCAACAAATCGGGTCGCGACCTGCGTGCCCACGGGCGACTTCAGTACGTCGGCAAGCACTACTTGCGGTTCGCTGGAACGGGCCAGTACTTCCTCAAGGTCGGCGCCGACGCGCCGGAAACGCTGCTCGCCTACGCCGACTTTGACGGTACGGTTGCCTCAAACCCCAAGAAAGCACCCCTGAAAACTTGGCAGCCGCACGTCAAGGATTGGTCCGCCGGTGATCCGACTTGGAAAGACGGCAAGGGCAAAGGTCTTGTCGGTGCCATTAACTACCTCTCCGGCAAAGGCTGCAACGCTTTCTCGTTTTTGACCTACAACGCCGGCGGCGATGGTGACAACATTTGGCCTTTCATTCAGCGTGACGACAAACTGCACTCCGATTGCAGCAAGCTCGATCAATGGGGCATCGTGCTTGATCATGGATGCCAAAAAGGGATGTACCTGCACTTCAAAATGCAGGAAACCGAAAACGATGATCACACCAAGGGAAAAAAAGCGGGCTTCGTGGCCGAATCGCTCGACGGCGGCAATCTCGGCACGCAACGAAAGCTCTATTGTCGCGAGTTGATTGCCCGTTTCGGACACAACCTCGCCCTCAATTGGAACCTCGGCGAAGAAAACACGCAGACGACCCAGCAGCAGAACGCGATGATCAACTACCTCGCGGATCTCGATCCTTACGATCACCCCATCGTGGTTCACACGTTTCCCGATCAGCAAGACAAGGTCTATCGCCCGCTACTCGGCCAGGCCTCCAAGCTAACGGGGACTTCGCTGCAAAACAGCAACATCGCCACGACGCATGCTCAGACCTTCAAGTGGGTCCAAGCGTCGGCTGAGGCCGGCAAGCCTTGGGTGGTGGCTTTCGACGAATCGGGAAGTGCGGCCCACGGCCAATCTCCCGACATCGGTTACCAAGGGTTCGACGGTCGCGACCGCAGTGGAAAGCTGATCTACACCGAAAACGAAGTCCGCAAGCAAACGCTGTGGGGGACGCTGATGGCCGGAGGGGCCGGATGTGAATACTATTTCGGCTATCAGTTTCCGGAAAACGATATCCTGTGCGAAGATTGGCGGAGCCGTGATCGAAGCTGGGACTATTGCCGCATTGCCATCGAATTCTTCCACCAAAACAAAATCCCATTCTGGGAGATGACCAATCAGGATGCACTGGTGGACAACCCTCAGCACGGCAATGACAAGTACTGCTTTGCCAAACCAAACGAGGTCTACCTCGTCTACTTGCCCAGCGGGGGCACCAGCTCCGTTGATCTCACACAAGCACAAGGTGACTTTCAAGTCCGCTGGTACGATCCGCGCCAAGGCGGTGAATTGCAAACCGGATCGGTACAGCGGGTCTCGGCAGGCGCCGAAGTCAAACTCGGATCGCCGCCCGGCACTCCAGCGGAAGATTGGCTTGTGCTGCTGCGAAAAGTCGATTGAACCGTGATCGCGATGCTCCCACGGCAGTGGTCCCTAACGGCGATCGATCAGGAAGGTGCCGTTGTCGGCGATGTCGAACAGCGGCCGACTGTAGCTGCGCGTGTGGCGTGAACCTCCCGGGCGAAACACGAAGCCAACCGAAACATTCCAGTTTTCCTCTTCGTTACCGCCCGATGATCGGCCCTCTTTCGGGATCGAGTACATCACGTCCGTGGCAAGCAGTAGTCGTGGCGAAAGATGAAAGTTCAAACCGGACCCCAAAAGTCCGTCGTCATGGTCAGACCAACCTGCAAAGGCTTGGAACTCACCCGAGCGAACGATCGGGCGACGATACAGGAATCGGATCTGGTCCGTCGGTTTCATGCGAATGGTCGAGCTGATCGCATTGCCATCGAAATCATGAACAACCGTTCCCGAACTCTCGTCGCGAACGCCAGCCATGAATTGAATGCCGAACGTGTCGCAAGACTCCGTGCGCCAGCTAAGCTCACCGCGCAGCTGCAGCGCATCTCCCTGGAAATACCAGTCTTGGTTTAGATAGTCCAGGACCAAACCGCACTGCAAGCCGTAGTCGACTCGGCGGAAGACCCCGCCGGTAAGAAAGACCTGATACCGTCGCTCGCGGGTGAAGCCCGCGCCCGAAAGATTGCTCTGAGTCGCTCGTAATCCGAACTGACTCGACAGTTGACCACCGCACCAGCGATTCAGCGACCAACCCTTGTTGAATCCCTGGTGGAACCCGAAGCTGCCGTTGCCGCTGCGCTGCTGCGGGTCGGTTTGGCTTGTGCTGACGTAGTTCATCGGTCCGGTGAAGCCTTGATGCCCCCAGAAGAAATCGTAGGAGCACCAGTTGATCCGCCACGTCGGAACGCAAAGTGGCATGCCAGGATTGGAGTACCCGGCGCAGGCATCGCACGCACAGTCGCCGGTGGCTTCCATGCCGCAAACCGGACCATCGGTGATAATCCCAGCGCTGCAGGCGCCGCAATTCCCATCGCAGCCACTGATCCCGCAACCTGCTTCGACCCCGCACCCCAATTCGAGCCCGCAAACGGGGTCACATTGCCCGCAATCGCAAACCGCGTCGCACCCCGAACCGTGAAAAGAAATGAAGTTCACCGGGCGAATCGGCCCATCGGCCAAAGGTGGCCGTTCCCCTTGCCCCTCGATCCATTGCCCCGTCGCGGCCAGGGCAATCGGTGACCGAGTTGGATGCGAATCCGACGCGTCGCGGTCCACGACTTCAGTTGCCACGCGGTGACCGCCGGCGGCGATCATTGGGGCGAAAACTGCAAAAAGAGATCCCCACGCCAAAAAGCAGGTGACCAGCAGGAGTCGGGGGGATCGGCAGGACGTTATCATGGCGATGTTTCACTCAATTGACTCGAGAAACTCCGTCGGCGCGCTGAGACGGCCCGCCGGCGGGATCATCCACCCTTTTCATCGGAACCGTGCAACCCGCAAAATGAGCAAACTTCCCCTAATCGACACTTTTTCACACCGCGTGCATCATCGGCCATGCTCCTCGAAACCATTTCCTTTCGTCGCGTCACTGCTGACTGCGGGGCTACTCTGTCTCGCGGGGCCAGCGGCGGCTCAGGAGGCCGCGGACGACCAGCCGGTGTATCCCAAGGCGGTGACCACGTCGGGCGATTCCGTCTTTGTTGTCGATCTCGACTTGCCCGGTGTCTGGCAACTCGGCGACTCGCGAACGCTGTACGCGAAGGGATCGAATCTGCTTCGCAAGCCGATGAACCGCCCGCATTGTCTCACGCCGCATCCCGAGGGCGGTTTGCTGGTGGGTGATTCGGCAACCCGAGAGGTCTATTGGATCCAGTCGGCCGACGCCGAGCCCAAACCACTTAGCGGTGGACGAATCGGCATTCCCATGGCGTTGGCGGTCGACCCGAGTGGCAAGGTGCTTTACGTCGGCGACGCGGAAAAGAGGGCCACGTTCCGGTTGCCAATCGAAGGAGGTGAGCCCGAATTGGTGGCGCGAGTCAATGCCCGCGGTTTCGCCTTTGACAACGAAGGCCGATTGCTCGCGGTCACTCCCGACAAGGAGGCGATCCGTCGCATCGATCTCGAAACCGAGGAGGTTGAGACGATCGCGGAGCGGCCCAACGACAACTTCTTCTCGAATGGAATCTGTTGGGCCGGCGACCATGGATTTGTGACCGACAATTACGGCAATTGCATTTGGAAGTTCACCGAGGATGGCAAGATTGAGAAGTGGCACGAAGGCGAGCCCCTTCAGCGACCCGTCGGTATCGCGATCTCTGGTGATGCTTTGTTTGTTGCCGATCCCCATCCGGAGGTGAAGCAGGTGTTTGAATTCGATTTGAAGACAAAAGAATCGAAGCCGCGCCTGTAACCGTAGGTAGAACGGTCCGCCAAAGGCTTGAGCCTGGCCGATCGCGCTTTGCCAACCATTTTCCGCCGTCCCCTTTCAGGCTCCGATCCATGTTTCGCCTTCGACTTGCCTTGGTCGCCTGCGTGTGTCTCAGCGCCTCGGCGAATGTTGGAGCACAGCAGGCGAGGGTGGAGGTGAAGATTATCGATGAAGCCGGCGAGGTGACACCGGCGCGAGCCTGGGT